>DASZCE010000001.1:0-3881 GCA_035943455.1 Gaiellaceae bacterium
ACATCCCGACGAACGTGATCTCGATCACGGACGGCCAGATCTTCCTCGAGTCCGACCTCTTCTTCTCTGGGGTCCGGCCTGCGGTCAACGTCGGCATCTCCGTCTCGCGCGTGGGCGCCACCGCCCAGACGAAGGCGATGAAGAAGGTGGCCGGCCGCCTGCGGCTCGAGCTTTCGCAGTACCGCGAGCTGGAGGCCTACGCGCAGTTCGGGTCCGAGCTCGACCGGGCGACGCAGCAGACGCTCGCGCGCGGCGAGCGCATGGTCGCGATCTTGAACCAGCCGCAGTACCAGCCCTGGCCGATGGAGGAACAGGTGGTTGCGATCTGGACCGGCGTGCAGGGCCACCTCGACGACATCCCACCTTCCCAGGTTCCGCGGTTCGAGGACGAGCTACGGGAATACCTCCGCACCGAGAGCTCGGTCTACCAGCAGATCCGCGAGACAGGTGACCTGCCCGACGAGGTCGAGCAGGCCCTCGAGGCGGAGGTGGAGAAGTTCAAGCAGACCTTCGTCGTCCACGAAGAAGCCGTCGTGTAGCGCCTTGGAAGCCGTCCAGGACATCAAGCGCCGGATCCGCTCGGTCCAGAACACTCGCAAGATCACGAAGGCCTTCGAGCTCGTCGCCGCCGCTCGCCTGCGGCGGGCCGAGGCTCGGATCGAGGCGATGCGCCCCTACGCCGACCGGATGCTCGAGCTGATGACCGGGACGGCGAGGGCGAGCACCTCCGTTCGCGGGCTCCCCTTGCTCCAGCGCCGTGAGGTCAGGACCGCCGCGATCCTCGCCCTGACCGGCGACCGGGGACTAGCGGGAGCGTTCAACTCGCAGGTCCTGCGCCAGGTCTTTGCGATGGAGCGACGGCTCCGTTCCGACGGCGTGCAGGTCCGCTGGCTCGTTTCGGGCCGGAAGGGGGCCTCGACGCTTCGCTTCCGGCGGTACGAGATCGGGCAGGCCTGGATCGGGTTCAGCGACCGACCTGCGTACTCGGATGCGCAGCACATCGCGCACACGATCACCGAGCTCTACTCGCAGGAAGAGGTCGACCAGGTGATCGTGGCGTACAACCACTATGAGTCGCCGCTCGTCCAGCGCGTCGTCGAACAGGAGCTCCTGCCGATCCCGGAGACCGTGCTCGAGGCCGACCAGCATGAGGCGGCGCTCGTCGGCGACTTCATCTACGAACCGGAACCCGAGGAGATTCTCCAGCGGCTGCTGCCCGTGTACGTCGAGACGGAGCTCTTCCGGGCGCTGCTCGAATCGGCGGCCTCGGAACAGGGCGCGAGGATGACGGCGATGCGCAACGCGTCAAAGAACGCCGCTGAGCTGATCGACAGCCTCACCCTGCGCATGAACCGCGCCCGCCAGGCCGAGATCACCCAGGAGATCTTGGAGGTCGTGGCAGGGGCCGACGCGCTGACCGTGTAGCGGCGCCCGACGCGGCCTCAGGCGCGAGCTGGGATTTTCTCCATGACGGAGCTGTCCTTTAGCTCCGGCACGATGCAGCCGCCGACGGCGTAGAGCGTTTCCCCGACGGTGTAGACGGCGAGCGCGTGGCGCGGCACCTTCATGCTCGGCCCTCGCTTCCATTTCGACCCGTCGTAGACGAAGTACAACGATTCGAGCACGGCGTCGATCCGGTCGCCGCTGACCGACGTGCCGAGCGTCTCCATCGGCTGCGGCAGCGGCGGGCCTGCGCGCCAGCGGTTCTGGCTGGGGTTGTAGATCCAGACCTGGCGGACGACCTTGTCGGAGCGCAGCCGGCCGCCGAAGACCCAGATCTCGCCGCGGTACACGGAAGCCGCGTGCGCATGCAGCGCCACGGGAAGCGACGCCGCCTCCGACCACCGGCGGACGGCGGGGTCGTAGACGAACACCGTCTTCGTCGCCTCGAACGGGTCGAGACCCCCGATCGCGTAGAGCTTCCCATCCGCGGCGACTGCCGCGTGGTTGGTGCGGATCGCGGGGAGCGGCGGCTCCTTCCTCCACCGGTTGCTCGCCGGGTCGTAGGAGTACACCTGACGACCCTTCACTTCGCGCGAGTTCCCGCCCACGACCCAGAAGCGTCCGTTGAAACTGGCCCCGGCCGGGGCGCTGAACGACTCGGGCACGGGGGCGAGGGTCGTCCACTCGTTGGTGCTCGGGTCGTAGCGGTCGAGCAGATCGAGCGGCCTTCCCGTCTCCCCGACCATGCCTGCGGCGACGTAGATCTTCCCGCCCAGCTCGGCCGAGGCGGTGTAGCTCCGCCGATGCGGCATCTGCGGCGCAAACGCCCACTCGCCGACCACCGCCTCGTCGTCGGCGACGACGCCGTTCCAGAGGAGCACTCCGGCCGCTGCGGCGATCGCGACCGCGGCCGCGAGGGCGGCGCCGAGCTTCAGACGTTGTCCGCGCAGTCGCTCAGACAGGCTCTGCGAGGACATCCTTGTGCTTGCGCCGCTCTGCCCGCCGCTCGCGCATCCTGCGCGGATCGGGTACCGGGACGGCCGCAAGCAGGGCTTGCGAGTACGGATCTTTCGGCTCGGCGTAGACCTGCTCGGCGTGGCCGTACTCGACGATCTTGCCCTTGTTCATCACCGCGATCCGGTCGCTCATCGTCCGGACGACGGCAAGGTCGTGCGCGATGAAGAGGTAGGAGAGGCCGAACTCCTTCTGGAGATCCTTGAGCAGGTTCAGAATCTGCGCCTGAATCGAGACGTCCAGGGCGGACACCGGCTCGTCGCAGACGATCAGCCGGGGATTCAGCGCAAGCGCGCGTGCGATCCCGATGCGCTGGCGCTGCCCACCTGAAAACTCGTGCGGGTAACGGTTGATGAAGTCGGGATTGAAGCCGACGACCTCGAGCAGCTGCTCGGCGCTCCGGCGCCGCGAGCGGCGGTTCCCCACGCTGTGGATTACGAGAGGCTCCGCGACGATGTCGCCGACCGTCATCCGGGGGTTGAGCGACGCATACGGATCCTGGAAGACGATCTGGATGTCGCGGCGGACCTGCCTGAGGTCGCGGCGGCTCATCGTCGTCAGCTCGCGCCCGTCGAAGCGAACGGAGCCGGACGTCGGCTTCAGGAGGTGCAGCACGCAGTACCCAGTCGTCGTCTTGCCGGACCCGGACTCGCCGACGAGACCGAGCGTTTCGCCGGCGCGAACCTCGAACGAGACGTCGTCGACGGCCTTGACGTGGTCGACGGTGCGGTCGATGAGGATGCCCCTCTTGACCGGGAAGTACTTCCTCAGGTTTCTGACCGTGAGCAGCGCCTCGCCGTTCGTGCTCATGTCACACCGACCGTCTCGCCAACGCGCTCGGAGGCCGGGTGCTGGGAGCGCACCCAGTGGCCGGGCCGAATCTCGTGCAGCTCAGGCTGGATCAGTGCGCAGTCGTCCTGTCCGGCGTAGCTGCACCGCGGCGCGAAGCGGCAGCCCGGCGGTGGTGCGATCAAGTCCGGCGGGCGCCCGGGGATGGAAACGAGTCGACCCTCGCGGATGCCTTCGCCCTCGATCTGCGGAAGCGCCGCGAGCAGCGCCTCGGTGTACGGGTGCCCAGGCCGGTCGAAGAGATCGAGCGCAGAGGCCTGTTCGACGACCTGTCCCGCATACATGACGAGGATGTTGTTGGCGGTCTCGGCAACGACCCCCATGTCGTGCGTGATGATGATCACCGCCATCTCGTGCTCGGCGCGGAGCTCATGGAACAGGTCGAGCACGCCGGCCTGCACGGTCACATCCAGCGCGGTCGTGGGCTCGTCCGCGATCAGTAGCTTCGGGTTGCAGGCCATCGCGATCGCGATCATCACGCGCTGGCGCATCCCGCCCGAGTAGCGGTGCGGGTAGTCGTCGAGCCGCTGCGCCGCGTTCGGGATGTGCACCTCGTCGAGCAGCTCGGTCGCGCG
>DASZCE010000002.1:0-2834 GCA_035943455.1 Gaiellaceae bacterium
TCCCGGCCGAGAAGGTCCGGGAGATCTTGAAGGTGTCCCAGGAACCGGTCTCGCTGGAGACCCCCATCGGGGAGGAGGAGGACTCCCACCTCGGCGACTTCATCGAGGACTCCGACGCGGTGGTGCCGGTCGACGCGGCCAGCTTCATCCTGCTGCAGGAGCAGCTGGACTCGGTGCTGCACACGCTCTCGGAGCGGGAGAAGAAGGTCATCCAGCTGCGCTTCGGCCTGACCGACGGCCACCAGCGCACGCTGGAGGAGGTCGGCCGGGAGTTCGGCGTCACCCGCGAGCGGATCCGTCAGATCGAGTCCAAGACCCTCTCCAAGCTGCGCCACCCCTCGCGCAGCCAGAAGCTCCGCGACTACCTCGAATAGCAAGGCAAGCACCAGGCGACCGCCGACACGCCATCGACGGGCGTCGCGAGGCGCGCCACCCACGCCTTGCGGTCGGCTGCGTGCTCCGGTCCCTCCGACACGCCGAGTTGACCGGGCTCGATGTCGTTGCATATGGTTAGCCACATGCCTAAGTATGTGTCGCTCGACCGGACGTTCCATGCGCTGGCCGACCCGACCCGCCGCAGCATCCTGCAGCTCGTCTCCACGGGCCCGGCGTCGATCAGCGAACTGGCACGACCCTTCGGGATCGCCCTTCCCACGGTCCTGGAACACGTGCGCATCCTCGAGGAGACGCGACTGCTGACGACGGAGAAGGTGGGCAGGGTCCGGGAGTGCACGCTCGGCCCAGAACGCCTCGACGAAGCTCGGCAATGGATCGAGACGTTTCGCATGTGGGAACGGCGGCTCGACGGGCTCGACCGCTACGTCTCGACTCGGACGGGGCGACGCGCGTGAGCTCGGACATCCGCCTGCAGCGGTGGTTCGAGGCGCCCCCGGAGGTCGTGTTCGACGCGTACACGGATCCCGATGCGCAACGCGCGATCAGGGCCGGGGGGGCCGACTGGGTCGTGGAGTCCGAGTGCGATCTCCGTGTCGGAGGCGAGTGGATTATCCGGTTTGGCCCGTCCTCGGCGCCCTATGTCGAGCGGAATGTCTTCCACACCGTGGAGAGGCCACACCGCCTCGTCTACGCGTCGAACACCGAGTGGCCGGATGGATCGCGCGTCGAATCGCTGATGGAGATCAGCCTTCAATGGCTGGATGGACGGACGCTCCTCACGCTCACGCAACGAGGGGTCCCCTCCGGCGACGTCGAACGAGGGTTCACCGAAGGCTGGAACGAGTTCCTGGACGGGCTCGTGGCCAGGATCCAGACACGGCCCGCGACCTGAGCGGGCGGAGATGATGAGGAGGGCTGTGATGGCCAAGGTCACGTCCGAAATCTCGATGTCGCTGGATGGGTTCATCACCGGACCGAACGTGAGCGTCGGTAATGGGATGGGGGACGATGGGGATCGGCTTCACGACTGGAGGTTCGACGCGAAGACGGAGACCGACGCCGCGATCGTGGACGAGATCTACGAGTCGACCGGGGCGGTCCTGATTGGGAAGCGGATGTTCGACGTCGGGTTCGAGCCGTGGGGCGATCCTCCCCCGTTCGGGATGCCGGTGTTTGTAGTGACTCACGAAGAGCGAGAGCCTCTGCCCATGCAGGGCGGTACGACCTACACCTTCGTGGCAGATGGGATCGAGGCTGCACTCGAGCTGGCCCGTGCCGCCGCCGGCGACAGGAACGTCGGCATCTGGGGCGGAGCGAACATCATCAGGGAGTACCTGAGGGCGGGATTGCTGGACGAGATGCAGATCCACCTCATCCCCATACTCTTCGGCGACGGCATCCGGCTATTCGAGGATCTCGGCCCTGAGCGGATCGAACTACGGAGGACAAGCTCGATCGAGACACCGGGCGCCACCCACTTCCGATTCGAAGTGGTGAAGTGAAGCACGTAGTCCCCTACTTCTCGCCTTCTTAGGGCGCGGTTGTCGTGAAGATGATCGCCTTGGGATAGAGCCGCCCTGAGTCGTGAACAACGATGGCGGACCTCGACGGCGCCACCGCCGATCAAACGTACGATATGGCCGGACGGATTCGACTGGCAGGCGCTGGCGTCCGGCTGACGCAGCAACACGTGCCCGTAGCGCGATGCCGGCGACGCGAGCGCCAGCGCGACGCTCAGTCCAGGATATTGCGGCCTTGACGCTCGCCCGCGACCTGCGCGACCTGCGCCTTGCACAGCGCCAGGCGCGTGTAGTCCGCGACTACCTCGAGTAGCAGGACCGCGTCCTCCTCGTCCAGGACCCCGCCGCGGCCGGTCTCGGCGACCCGCCCGACCACCACGGCGTCCGCCGCGGCGACCAGCTCGCCGACGCTGTCGTAGTGCACGGCCCGGTCCCCGTGCCCCGGCGGCGGCGCCGCGCAGGCGACCGCCACCACGAGCACGGCGACTGCCGCGAGCCAGCGCGGTCGCAGGCCATGTCCCATGCTTGCGCCCACCTTCGCCGAGGTCGCCCCTCCCAGGTAGACGCCGCCGGCCGGCCGCGGGTTCCCCGCTCCCGACTTCCCGGGTGTCCCACCGGCCGGATAGAGTCCCCGGCATGGACCGGTTCCCGCTGCCCGGCATGGGCCAAGCCGTGGTCGCCGTGCCGGCCCCCGGCGCCGGCTCCGGCTACTGGGCCGGCGCGTCCTGCGCCACCCTCGACGAGGACGGCACCTTCGTCATCGGCTACCGCGTCCGCAACGGCCACGACGGGATCGACCAGACGGTCATCGCCCGCTCCGCCGACGGCGAGACCCTCACCACGGTGGCGACGCTCGACCAGTCGCGCTTCGGCGCGCAGTGGATGGAGCGGCCCGCGCTCGTCCGCACCGACCAGGGC
>DASZCE010000003.1:0-5171 GCA_035943455.1 Gaiellaceae bacterium
TAGCCGACCCGCCCCTGCTCGAAGAGCTCCGTCCAGATCTGCTTTGGGAAGGAGAACCAGCAACACGGCGCTCGCCTGGGCGAGCGTGCGGGGATGTCCCTTCAGGCGGTCTAGAAGGATGACAACGCGCGCTCGAGGGCGCCCCGGTCGGTTGGTCCGCCATGGGTGGCGAGCACGAGCTCGACCGGCAGCTCGAGGAGCGGGCGCAACCCCGCGGCGATCTTCTCGCGCGGGACGCGAGGGCGGAGCCATCTCTCGTTCATCTCGAGGCCCCGGCCGAAATCGACGAGTGTGTCGCCGGAGACCACCGCACGCTGGCTCTCGACCCAGAGCACGGTGTCATTCGGCTTATGCCCGGGAAACACGTCGGCCCCGAACGGCAGCCGGTCGCGTGGCGAGTACGGTCGTGCCTCGCCTTTCTTCTCGCGGAGCAGCCAGACGAGGTCGGGACTGCCGTCGCCAGCCTGCTCGGCGATGAGGCCGTAGGTGTCCATGAGGTACTGCGCGGTGTCGGGCAGCGGCGTGAACACCGGCACGCCGAGCCGTTCCACGAGGCGGTGCGCGTGCCGCTCATGCCACGGGCAGGTCAGTACGATCGCCGTCTCGCGCTCGGCCGCGAGCGCCTCGATCTCGCTCGGCACGGCCAGCGGGTCGAATAGCAGCAAACGGTCGCCGTCCTCGATCGCGTAGGACGACACCACCTTGAGCCACTCCTCTTCCGACTTCTGTTCTGGGTGCGGTGCCTCCCAGTGCCACAGCCCCGGTCGCAGCTCGCGCACGGCGCGATGCTACTGAAGCGCTCCGCTCCTCAGGCCACGCGACGTTCGGCGTCTGGGTCGGGTGCCGATGGCGTTCAAGCGACGGAGCAGCTACCTGGGCGCGGCGCCAAGATGAACTCGACCGCGACACGGCGAGGGCACGCGATCTCCATTGGGATGGTGTGGTCAGTCGATTGATCAGTCGAAGGCGAACACCGGCGGGAGGATGACCACGACCGTGGCGGCCCACAGGGCGAAGATAGGAAGGTAGGTCGTCTGCCAGCGCTCGAGCCGGTGGAGCGTGCTCCGTCGTGTGAGGAATCGGACCGACAGCAACGCGGCACCGGCCAGGTTCACGAGGAGGACGAGGTTGAGGCCGAGCGCTGCCGTTCGGTTCGGGGTGAACCCCAGTTCGCCGATCCGAGCGATCATCGCGCCGAGCACCATCACGTCGAGCACGAGGGCGCTCACGACGGCGACCAACTGAATGCCGTCCATCCAGTCCGGCGACGTAGACGGATCCCGCGCGGACATCCCGTACAGGACGAGCGCGAGGACGACCACGAGCAGGGCGTCGAAGACGCTGAGGAGGTCACGATCGAACGCGCCGCCGAGCCCGGTGACGGCGTAGACGACCGCGGCGCCGGCCAGCATCACCGCGAAGAGCGGCGTGAAGAGCATCGTGAGCACCGGCGCCATGTTCTCGACCACCCGTTGCTTCGACTCGACGAGCCATGCCGCCACGATGACGCCACCCGCCGCTCCCGAGGGCAGCACCCACTCAGCGATCCGCTCGACGTCGACCCCCGTGGGTTCGAGGATCGCCGCGGTCAAACCCATGAGCACGCCACCCCCGAGCGCGATCAGCACGTAGTAGATGAACCATTCGCCCGTGAAGCGGACGAAGTCCATACGCCGCTCGTGCGATCGCACCGTGCCGCCCATGTAGGGGTACGCGACGGCGAACCACAGCGTGACGGGCAGATGGAGGGCGACGAGGACGGCGGTGGACGAGTCCGCACCGTACGGGTAGAGGTTGACCACGAGCGCAGCGAGCACGAAAGGCGCCGCCGTCTGCGCCCATTGCCGGATGTCGAGCTGCCGTCGGCGCGCGAAGTACGCGGCAAGGAACGGCAACACGAACAGACTGACGTTCCGCCCAAACCAGCGTGGTTCCTCATCGGGGAAGTCGGCAGCGAGGCGTGCCACTTGGATCACGACCGCCGCAGCCGCAGCGAAGACGACCGTCTCGAACCAGCCACTCGACGCGCGCGCCGGCTCGTCGCGTCCGCTCAGGACGAGCTGTTTCCACAGGCGGCCGCTGTGCTCGCGTGCGAACTCCCGGGACAGGTCGTCGAGGTCCCCCAGCCGTTTCACGGCGATCAGGAACGCCTCGTCGGCTGTGAGGCCGGCCGCGTTCAGCTCGGTGATCTCGTGGCGAAGATGATCCTCCAGCTCGTCGACGTCGTGGCCGTTGACGCCGGGGGCGTTGGCGATGTAGGTCCGCCACTCTGCGATCCGTGACTCCACGCTCTCCATGGCTCACGCCTCGCTGCGAGCCGTCAGCAACACACCGGACCCCGGCCAGACGTCATTCAGCGCGCGTGTGACCGTCGCCCACTGCCGTTGCTGATCGGCGAGTGCTGCTCGTCCCTCGTCGGTGATCGCGTAGTACTTCCGGCGACGCCCTTCCGATGACGTTCGCCACTCTGTCGTCACGTACCCGAGCCGACGGAGACGGTGGAGCAGCGGATAGAGCATCCCGTCGGTCCACTCGAGCTCACCCGCGGAGAGCGCACGTACCCGCTTGAGGATGGCGTAGCCGTAGCTTTCACCCTCCGCCAGGATCGCGAGGACGAGCGGTGTCGCCGCCGCCGCGACTAGATCCTTGTCGATGTGCATACCGTCTCCACGGCTCGAAGTGCTATGCATAGAAGCACAAGATGCATTGAGCCGCAAGGCATTGGACGGATGCGCGGAACCAGGTCCCCGTTCTCGACTGGGCCGGCGCGCGGGAATGTCACGCGGCCGAGCGCCCCGGTTCCACACCTGGTTTCCCGTTCCTACCGCAGCAAGGAGCGGCCCACAGCAGGCTTCGCCCCGGCGACGGCCTCCTCATGGCGGCCGGCAACCGGCCATTCTTGGAGCGGGTTAAGCAGAGCCAGCCAACCGACACCCGCGCGCAGCGCGGTAACAGCCGTCCTTGCGGCCGCGCAGGCGTGACGGCGGGCGACTGCAGCTTCACCCCGCCCACCCGCTCATCAGAACCGGCTCATCGTCTCGCGTCGTAGCCAGCGTGGACAACGAGGATGGAGCCTTATGGAGCCCCTGGTTGCTCGCGCCAACCTAACCGCCGCGCGGGCCCACGAGCCGCCAGGTCTCGACCGCGCCCTTGCCCTTCACGTCGACGAGCCCTATCGGCTCAGTCACGAAGTCGTCGCGCAGAAGCTCCCACGTCGAGCGAGTGATCTGGATGGCGTCGGGTGTCCCGTGGGACTCCATCCTGCTCGCCATGTTCACCGTGTCGCCCCACAGGTCATAGAGGAAGCGGCGGCGCCCGATCACGCCGGCGACAACCGGTCCTGAGCTGATGCCGATGCGGAGGCGCAGGTCGTGGTCGGCGCCTTCGGGAAGGCAGTTCTTCGCGCACTCGCGCATCTCGAGCGCGAGCCCGGCCAGCGCGTGTGCGTGATCCGGCCGCCGTCTGGGGACGCCCGCCGCGACCATGTAGCAGTCGCCGATCGTCTTGATCTTCTCGACGTCGTGGCGGTCGACCAGCTCGTCGAAGCTCGTGAAAAGTCGATCGAGGAGCCCGACCACCTCGCGTGCGTCGAGTCGGCTCGAGAGCGGGGTGAAGTCGACGACGTCCGCGAACAGGATGCTCGCGTCGTCGAAGTGGTCGGCGATCGAGATCGGATCCGACTGGAGGCGTTGAGCGATGTCGGCCGGAAGGACGTTGAGCAGGAGCGCCTCGACGCGTGCCTGCGCGATCTCCCGCCCTCGCGCAAACGTCACGAGCAGCAACATCGCGACGAACGAGACGACGACGATGTTGAGGACGTCGAAAGTCCGGACGAACGCGCTGGGCAGGTCGGCGCCATTCGGCCGAACGACTTCGGAGAGAGCGAGCGCGAGCACGATCGTGGCGACGAAGGCCGCAAACCACGGCCAGGCGCGGCCGGGGCGATCGAAGGCGACTGCCCCAAGCGGCGCGAACAGCGACCACAGGACCACCGAGCTCGACTCGTCGAGACCGCCGAGCATGATGGTCCCCAACGCGGGCGCGACGAGAATCAGAAGCTGCTGGGCAGTGCGTAGGAAGGCGAAGTTTCGGGTCCGTGCGAAGACGGCGAGACTGATCGCCGATCCGGTGACGTAGGCCCACGGCGTGAGGGCGACCTCGCGCTCACCGATCGCCCAGTAGAGGCAGCCCCAGACGAAGCCGAATGGGAGGATGACGAGCGCCACCCCGACGAGGAGGCGCTTCCGGAAGCGCTCGTCGGCGGTGTCGCGCGGATCTGCGCCTATGGAGAGCGCCCGCTCGCGAAGGGCTGCGATCATGACCGCCGAGCGTAGACGAGGCGCGCTTGCCGACCGCGTTCGCGCGCCTTGAGCCGACGGTCTCGGAATGAGCCTCCGCGTTGAGGCAGGGAGATCCGAGCTGAGACCACAGACGGAAAAGGAGCCGCCCTGTCCGCAGTTTCTCTACATACGTCCATGTCCCTCGACGGGTTCGCCGCCGGGCCAAACGAAGGACCTGACAACCCCTCGGCGAAGGCGGGCACAGCCTGCACAAGTGGTTCTTCACCGGCGCCGACGGGGAGTCCCAGGCCGTCGGGCGGGCGTCAACGGCCAGCTAGATGGCGACGGGGGCGGTTGTCTGCGGCCGCGGGACCTTCGAGCCGGCGGGTGGCTTGGGGCGGCGACCACCACGACGGCGTGCCGACTTCGTTCTGGCCGCTGGTTGGCTATGTGTCCGACGTCAGACGGCGATGTCGCACGCCTCTCCATGGGTGCTCGGCACCGCCGATGAGGTCCCCGATCAGCGGCGAGTCTGCCCGACCGGGGCCGAGCAGACTCACCCGGGCCCGTAGCCGAGCCCATGCGCCTCGGCCGCGTTAACCGTTGTCCGGTGGCGGCTCGTTTGAGGTGTACGAGGAGCACTGCACGGTCAGTGCGCCGTCGGAAGCCGTCCAGTAGATGTACGTCTCCCCGGGCGTCGAGCTCGTGAGCGTGAACTCGATGTCGTTGCCGACGATCCTTGCCGTGCCGAGCGGCGCCCCTCCGAACAGGGACACGAGCTGGACGGGTGTCACATCGGGGTCGGCCACGAATTCATGGACGGGGACGATCACCTTCCCGCCGACTTGTTGGGGCGGATCGAACCACATGTCGTTGCAGATCGGCCTGAGG
>DASZCE010000004.1:0-1737 GCA_035943455.1 Gaiellaceae bacterium
GCGGAGCGCCGGCTCGAGACGCTCAAGGCGCGAGAAGCGAGCGAGGCGCGAGCAACCGATCGTGATGCGGGAGCCGCCGACGCTGCGGAAGGCGCAGCCTGAACGCGAGATAGTCCCGCGACTACGGCGGCGGCGATGCCCAGATCGACGTCCAACTGCGGCAACCGTCGGTCGAGCCAGTGCGGGATCCACCAGTTGGCGCGGCCGAAGAGCTGCATCAGCGCTGGGACGAGAAGCATGCGGACGACTGTCGCGTCGAGGAAGATCGCCGTCGCCATTCCGACGCCGAGCAGCTTGAGGAAGAGGCTTCGCGGATGCGCTCCTCCTCGGTGGTGGAGGATCGTCCGGTCGAGTAGGCGGAGCCGCTCCGGACCAGCCCCTACACACCGGGGCCGAATCGGTCGGCGATCGCGGCGGCGAGCTCGTGAGGCGCGTCCTCGCTGAAGAAGTGCTTTGCGTTCGGAAGCTCGATCACCTGAGCGTCGCGGAACGCGCCGCGCATGCGCGGCAGCACCTCCTTCGGCCGAAACGCGGTGTCCTGCATCGGGAAGGCGATTAGAACGCGCTTCCCGCCGAGATCCCGCGGTACCAACGCCGCGAGGCGCTCGAGCAGCGGCCTCGCTCGGATGATCTGCCGCGGGAGCTCCGCTACGCCGACGCGGGCTTCGGGGGTCGGCTGAGCGGCGCGATAGTGCTCCATCTCCTCTGGCGTCAGCTGCCTGTTCATGCCGGACGGCACGAACCGCTCGACGAATAGGTTCCGGTTCCGGATCGCCCGCTGAAGCGGCGGGCTTGACATTACGCGGCTGAACGCGCGGAACCGGAAGCTCGCCGGCCAGAACCAGGTGTTCCCGAGTACGAGCCCGGAGACGCGCTCCGGATCCGACGTCGCCACCGTGAGGCCGATCGGGCCGCCCCAGTCGTGGCCCATGACGATGAGGTCGGAGAGCCCGAGATGGCCAACGAGCTCGGAGACGACCGCGGCGTGCTCGGCCGCGCTGTATCCGTAGTCGCGCGGGCGCTCCGAAAGGCCGAACCCGAGGTAGTCCACGGCCACGCAGCGGAAGCGGTCCCGCAGCAGGCGGATGACGTGGCGGTAGACGAAGCTCCAGGTGGGATTCCCGTGGAACATGACGATCGGCCGCCCCACACCCTCGTCCACGTAGTGCATGCGGCCACGCGAGCTCTCGAACCAGCGCGACTCGAAGGGGTACAGCTCGGACGACGGCGTGAAGGCGACGCTCACGCGGGCATTCCGGATTCGACCCAGCGCTCGAAGACCTGCACCTTGTCGGCGGGCCAGGCGCCGTCGCAGGGCATCGAGCCGCCGCGCAGGCGCTCGGCGATCCCATCTGCGTGGCGCTTGACCTCCTCGTAGTCCCAGAGGTCGAAGGCGAACTTCATCGACTGGCGGTCGCGTTCGCGGAAGAGCGGCTTGATGTGCGTCTCGAAGCTCAGCTCCTCGCCGTCGTTCGCCGGTGCGACGGGGTACTCCTCTTCGGCCGGCGCGAGCGCGGAGATCCGGCCGCCCGGCGGGCCGGGCACCGTGTTCCAGTCCCAGTGCGGCACCGGCATGTTCTGGGGTGGATGGGCGGCCGCAGGCGCTGAGTAGTGGACGGCGAGATCGGCTCCCCACTCGAGGTAGGCGCGAAAGCGGTCTCGGAAGGCCGGAGCTGTGGGTAGTCCGGCCTCGTCGGCGGCCTCCAGCATCGCGGTGACGAAGCGTGCTCGCTGCTC
>DASZCE010000005.1:0-3936 GCA_035943455.1 Gaiellaceae bacterium
CCGGAGCGCAAGCGTTCGACGGGTCTCCGACGCTGGTCCTGATCGACCCTTGGACCGCCTCCGGCCCGAGGAACGCGATCACGGATCCGAGCACCGTACCCGCCGGGTGAGCGAGCTGCAGCACGTAGCCGCGGGGCGAGTAGATCGTGATCGTCGCCGTCGCGTCGTCCTCGGCGCGCGTGCGGGCGAAGATCCTCACCGAGCCGGTGCCGCCGAGCACGGGGCTCGTCTCACCGACGAGGAGCGTTGGGTTGTACGCCGCCCTCGCCGTGGTCGAGAAGGTCAGGGCGAGTAGCGAGACAACGCCGACGACGAGAATCCGCACGGCCATTCCGAAACGATAGAGATCGCCTACAGGCGGATGTGGAAACGGCGCTGGCAATACGACGTCGCGAGCGTCGGCGTCGAGCAGCGCGCGGCCAGCGTGCCCGAGCAGGCGGGCGCGGCCCGGTCCAGAGGCTCGGTCCACACCTGCCCGAACGTCAGCGTGTGCCTCGGCCGGAACCGCCGCATGATGCAGCCGCTCGCGTCGGTCCGGACGTCGGCGTACCGCGTGAACTCTCCGCGCGGCCCCGGCCGGCCCGCGACCTGGACGCGGACCCCACAGATCGGCTGGCTGTTCTCTCGTAGGAAGACGCCCGGAGCGCCGCGAGACGTCAGCGCCTGACCCGCACCAGATTGCTGCTCAGTAAGTCGAAGAGCGGCGCGATCGACGGCCGGGAGCAGCGGGAGACGATTGTCGGCCGGCAGCCTGGCGCCTGCCGCGGCGGTACGTCGGCGACCGCGAGCAGGATCATCGTCCTCGTTCTCACTCGAACCCGGACGCGCGAGCAGCCGCGGGCGTTCGTCCGCGCGCTCGCGATCCGCCTCGCTCTCCGGATCGTGCGGCCGCCGAGGATGTTGACGCGGATCCCGCGGATGCCGACGCCCGCTTCGTTCAGGCAGGAGGTGACGACGGCGAACGTCTTCCGTGCGCGGCGCTGCCGCTTGGCGGAGACCGCGAAGCGGACCGGCAGTCGCACGAAGGAGGTGCTCTGCGTGGTTAGCGCCGGATTGAGGGCTGAGGTCCCAGGCGTGAACGGCGTGAAGATCGCGTTCCAGCCATGCGTTCCCCGAGCGCTCGGGTTCGTGAAGACGCCGCGGACCGAGAACGCCGCGACGAGCAATGACGAAGCCGACGGCGCCCCCTGCGGCGGAGGGACGTACGGCGACGCGAGGCAGAGCTTCATCCGCGCCGAGGCGTATGCGGTCTCGGGGCCAGCCGTTATGCGGTCGACGTAGACCGGAATCCGCATCTGGACACCCTCGAGCGTGAACTGCAGCACCCAGACCGCCTGATGGAGGCCGGGGGCGCACGTGTTGGCGAGGTAGCTCGCCGGGTTGTCGGTCCGTACCGTCCCCTCGATGTCGACCCTGGCTCCGCCGCGTGCGCCCACGATGTACTGACCCGAGAGCCCGCCGAGCTCTGTCCCGGCGGCCTGGCCGAGCACAACCCGGTAGCCGGGTGGCGCGTAGATCGTCGCTTCGGCGGTCGCGTCGTCCGCGTCGTCCTTGTCCAGACCGATCACGACGGGAGCGCTCCGCGAAAGCGCGTGATTCGTTCCTGCGACGAGCAGCGAAGGGTTGTACGCGGCGAGCGCGGTCCCGGAGGAGAAGAGTGCGAGCCCTCCGGCGGCGAGGAACACGGATAGGCGAAGTGCTCTTGTCAAGGCGCGCGAACGCTACCGCGTGCTGAGCGACAGCGAGTATGCCGCCGTACGCACGACGTCCCGCGGCTTGTAGACGCAGGCATAGACGTACTCGCCGGCCACGCGTCTGCTCCGGACGGCGACCGAGTCTCGGCTTCGCCCCCGCCCGTAGCTTCCGCGGATCAGCGTCGACCGCAGGGCTTGGCGCCGGGTCTGGTAGTAGCAGCTGTGCGCGCTCCCGCGGAACACCTCGACGTCGACGTTCGAGGTCGGTATGAGCCGGAGCCGGACGGAACGCCCCGGAGGCACGAAGACTCGGTAGACGTCGACCGGGTCTTCAGTCCGGTCGAGGCGAGCGCGAAGCGACGCCCGCTCCCGGCCGGGGTGGGTGAGGGCAGGGGCGGCGTCCTTGAACAGACCGCCGGCCCTGACCTGGTTGACGTCGTCGTTCGGCTCGGCGGGGTCGACGGCCGGCAAGGGCCGCTTCAGCGCAGCGCGGAGGTCGAGGACTCCGAACCCTGTGTCCTCGTCCCATCCACGTGGCGCCGTGTCGCGTGCGCTCTCCCGCAGCAGCTCGGAGAGCTGCGTCGCGTGGACGTGTCTGCGCGTTGCGATCCACGCTCCCGCTGCGCTCACGAACGCGGCGGAGAAGCTCGTTCCCTCGAGCTCCGAGTACCCACTGGGCTCGAAGGACGTCGGTGTCGCGGCGACGATGAACTCGCCCGGCGCCGCGAGGTCGATCCCCATCCCTTCGTTCGAGAAGTAGCTCACGGTCCCCTGCGGATTGATCGAGCCGATGGTAAGCACGTGCGGCCAGATCGCCGGAACGGCGGGAGGACTGAAGAAGAGCCTCATGTTGCCAGTTGCTGCAACGAACAAGCTTCCAGCCGCGAGCCCTCGCAGGATCTGCTCGTGCAACGCGAGACAGGTCGGCGGGCTGAAGCCCCAGCTCATGTTGATCACGCTGGGCCCCGCCGAGACCGCCGCCTCGACCGCGGCGAGCACGTCAGCGCAGTTGCCGCGGCCCGTGTCGGCGATGCGGAGGCTGGCCTGGGGGTAGAGGCCGGCCATCCCGACGCCGTTCAACGGAGCGGCGGCCACCGAGCTCATCATCGTCCCGTGGAAGTCCTCCTGAGGGATGAGCGTGCTGACGTTGAGGAACCGGATCGGCCGGGCGGCGAACTCCGGATGCGTCGTGTCGATGCCGTCGTCGACGATCGTCAGCGGGAAGCCGGGTCCCGGTGGCGTGACTCGATCGGCTCCGATCCGCGGCATCCACCACGGATCCGGATCGAGTGGGTCACCCCGGGCGGCGCGCGACCAGCGTGGCACCGCGCGGTCGTTGGGATGCGCGTAGCGGAGGGCGCCGATCGCCCCGAGACGCCGTACGACCGCGTGAGACTCGGCGGCAGGAACGAGCCAGAGTCCCTCGCCGAGCCGTCGCGCCCGGTTCGCGGTCAGGATCGCCGCCGCTCGACGGTCGCGGTCGACGGCGACGATCAGTTCCCGGCTCGGAGCGGCGAGCGACAAAGCCTCTACCGCTCCAGACCCTTCCACCGGCGGCAGGAAACCCGGGCGCAGAGACATCTCGATCGCCGGTGCGGGACTCGCGGCAACAAGGGCGCCGACCGCAGCCGCCGCCGCGAGGAGACCGCGGGGGCGAAACATGGTCGGATCCTACGGAAGACGCGAGATCGGCCGCTTGAGCACCGGGAGGACGACCTTTGCCTCGCCGATCGCGGCCCGGGAAGCGCTGGGCACGGACAGCGGGTAGAGCTGGTTCGCCGGCTGCTGCGCGGTCGAGCTTCCGGCGACCGTCAGGCGCAACCGCGACCCGCGCGGGATCGTCGTCGCCTGGCTCAGCAACCTGATCGTCACGAGGCGCGCCCGGCCCGAAAGCGTCGGCGTCGACGTCGCGCCCTGGCTGACGATGACCTCCTCGCCCCGCGGTGTCACCGCCGACAGCACAGCGACCAGATGGGGCCAGCGGGTCGTCGAGGCGACGTTGACCGCCGCGAGCGGCGTGCCGAAGGTCTCGTTGAGGCGGCGCGTCGGCGCCACCGTGCGGACGACCTTGCCGCCCCCGTCGATCGTCTGCCGGCCGCGGAAGCGCAGGCGGAGGACGCGGCGGGCCGGCTGCCGGACGTAGTGGGTCGTCTTGCCGGTCCACGGGTCGGGTGCGAGCTCGAGCTTCGGGCGCGTGTCGATCCCGTTCGGCTGCCCCTTGAGGTAGCGGTCGAACCAGAGC
>DASZCE010000006.1:0-3592 GCA_035943455.1 Gaiellaceae bacterium
AATGCAGGAGGTGACGCCCGAGGCGCTGCGCGCGATGAATGCGGAAACCGAGCGCGGGACGACCGAGCTCGCGGACATGCGCCCCGACGTCGTTGCGAGCGCGTGCCTCGTCGCGATCATGTCGCAGGGCCCCAAGCACCACCACGTCGTGGAGGACGAGATCGAATCGATCCTCGAGCGCCGGAGCGCAGCAGCACCGGCGGTCTCGTCGGCCGGCGCGCTCGTTGACGCGCTGCACGCCCTCGGCGCGCGACGAATCGGGATCGTCGCTCCCTACCTCAAGAAGCTCACCCGGCTCGTCGCCGGCTACATCGAGGACGCCGGTGTCGAGGTCGCCGACGCGGTCAGCCTCGAGGTTCCCGACAACCGCGCCGTCGCCGCGCTCGACCCCGAGGATCTGAAGAGCCATTGGAAGCGGCTCGACCTGCGCGACTGCGATGCGCTCGTGATCTCCGCCTGCGTCCAGATGCGCTCGCTCCCCGTGATCGAGGAAGTCGAGCGCGACAGCGGGCTGCCGACGCTGTCCGCCGCGACCGCGACGACCTGGGCGATCCTGCGCGCACTCGAGCTCGAACCAACGGCGCCGCGGGCGGGAGCACTGCTCTCGGCGCCCGCGCGCGTCGCTTCGTAGGTCTTTACGTTTCGAGCTCGGGGCGGCCGGTCACCGTTGCGCCCATCTGCTGGAGCGCCCCGAACACATCCGCCGTCCCCCACCACTCGGCCGCACCCTCCTCGGAGAAACGCACGTGGTGAAACGCCTCGAACGACACGCGCCTGCCCGTCGCCTCCATGCCCACGAACGTTCCGCGGTGCGTTCCGTGCCAGGTCACCCTCGCTGCAACCCGATCGCCCTCGGCGATCAGGTCCTCGACGGTCCCGTGGAGATCCGGGAACGCCATGCGGACTGCATCCATCCATTGCTTGAACCCCTCGCGACCGCGGGCCTGGTCGGGAACGGGATTGTGATCGACGATGTCGGCTGCGACCAGCTCGTCGAGAGCAGCGGCATCACCCCGGCTGACCGCGTCGATGATCCGCCGGTAGACCTCCTTGTGTTCCTCCGACGTTGCCGCGCTAACTCCCCTTCGTCGGCAGCACCGGCGGGTAGACGAGGTCACGCCACGAGCCGGGCACCTTGCTCAGGAGCCCGATCTTGTTCATGAACGCCGCCGTCCGCATGAGACCACGCGGCCGCGTCGTGAACGTCAGCGACTTCTTCCGCGTGATCCAGCGCCGGAACTGGGCCGCGCTCGTCTCGCCACGCGCCTCCTTCGAGAGGATCGCCGCCGCGACCTTCGGCTTCTTGTTGATCAGGTCGATCGACTGCTTCACGAGCCTGTAGAAGCGGTTCGAGAACGTGCGGTACTGGTCGTAGAACCTCTGCGTCAGCACGGTCACGAGGAAGGTGTGGGCGCCGAAGTAGCCGTAGCTCTTGCCGACGACGTGCGCGCCCCGCCCAAGCTCCTGCCACTGGTACGGCGGCGAGGTGAAGTGGGCGTCGATCTGTCCGCTCAAAAGCGCCTGCATGCCGTCGGGGTGGTCCATCGAGATCAGCGTCGAGTCGAGCGCGCGCGCGTTCCCGAGCTTTACCTCCGCCATCTTCCGGAGCGCGACCGCCTGGATCGATGTCGCCGTCGGCGTCGCGATCCGCTTCCCGCGCAGGTCGGCGACCGTCCGGATCGACCGGTCCTTCGCCATCAGCCAGAGGTCGGCCTCGTCGAGCGGCGCGATCACCCTCCAGTTCGTGCCTCTCGCCCAGCCGACGAGCATCGGCCCCGTCCCCATCGCGCCGATCTGGATGTCGCCCTTGATGATCCCGTCGGTGATCGGCGTCCCCGAGGCGAGCTGTTTCCACTCGACCCTGAGCCCGGGGTACGCCTTCTCGAGCAGCCGGTTCTCTTTGATGATGAGCAGCGGCGCATAGCCGACGCCGAACTGGTAGGCGATCGTGATCTTGTCCGGCGCCACCGCCTCCGGCGCGCCCTGCGCCGTGCTGCCGGCGCCGGCTGCGATCGCGAGAAGCGTCGCGGCGCACGCGGCGGCCGCCAGCCGTAGGAGGGTCGTCCTCAGAGCCATCGTGTCCCCTCTCATGTCGAGGTCTTCATCCCCCACCGCACGACCGTGCGGCGCTCGAGCACACCGAAGAGCAGCTCGAATGCCATCCCGAGGATCGCGATTGTGACAAGTCCGGCGAAGACGCGTGGGATGTCGAGGAACAGCTTCGCGTTGTTGATGTAGGTCCCGAGCCCGCCCTCGGCACCGGCGACGCCGAAGACGAGCTCGGCGGCGATGATCGTCCGCCAGCCGAACGCCCACGCGGTCTTCAGCCCGGAGATCGCGTGCGGCAGCGCCGCCGGCGCGAGCACGTCGGTGACGAGGCGGCGGGACGAGAGTCCGATGTTGCGCCCGACGGCGACGATCGTGGGGTTGACCGTCTTGAAGCCGGTGTCGAGGCTGATCGCGATCGGCCAGGCGGAGGCGTTGGCGATCACGAAGAGCAGCGCATTCGTGTTGAGCCCGAACCAGAGCATCGCGAGCGGGAGGACGGCGACCCCCGGCAGCGGGTTGAGGATCGAGACCAGCAGCCGCAGCAGGTCCTCACCAATCTGCGAGAGCGCCGCGAACGCGGTCAACGTAAGCGCAACGAGCGCGCCGATGCCGATTCCGATCGCGAGGATCTTCAGCGTCGTCCAGGTGACCTTCGCCAGCGTCCCATCCCGCCAGCCGGTCCAGAAGGCGTCGGCGACGTCGCGCGGGCCGGAGAACAGAAGCGGCGACGGATCTTTCAAGACCCAATACGCCTGCCAGACCCCGACTAGCGCGGCGAGTACGAGGAGGTAGCGGAGCCATGCGGGCAGTCGGCCCCAGCGGAAACGTGCGCCGCGCGGACGGGCGGGGACGGCGACACTAGTGGTCGTCATCGTCATCTCCTTCGATCGCGAGCAACTCGCGTAGGTGGATGCGCATCTCTGCATAGCTGGGCGAGTCGGGCGGCCCGACATCGCGGACGTCGACGATCTCGCGGACGGTGGATGGGTGCCCGTGGAGGACAACCACGCGTTCGCCGAGGATCAGCGCCTCGTCGATCGAGTGGGTGACGAAGAACAGCGTCGTCTCCGTCCGCTCGAGGATGCCCCGGAGCTCACGCTGGAGCCGAGCGCGCGTGATCGCGTCGAGGCTGCCGAACGGCTCGTCCATCAGCAGGATCACCGGCTCCAGCGCGAGCGCGCGTGCGATCGCGACCCGCTGCTTCATCCCGCCGGATAGCTCGTGCGGGTACCGGCCGGCGGCATGCGAGAGGCCGGTGAGCTCGACGTATTCGCGGGCTCTTGCGGCAGCGTCGCGCCGTCGCCAGCCGTTTACGCGAAGCGGGTAGGCCACGTTCTCGAGCACGTTGCGCCACGGGAAGAGCTGGTCGAACTCCTGGAAGACGACGGCGCGATCGGGCCCGGGCTCGAGGGTGCGCCGTCCGGCGACGGCGATCGCGCCGCCGGCGGGCGGAAGGAAGCCGGCGACGGCCTTCAGGAGCGTCGATTTGCCGGAGCCCGACTGGCCGATCACCATGACGCGCTCGCGCGCCGCAACGTCGAAG
>DASZCE010000007.1:0-2314 GCA_035943455.1 Gaiellaceae bacterium
GGTTTCGAGACCGTCGTCTCGCCGGACGGGCGACACGTCTACGTGTCGAACCAGACGCCGGGCGGCGTCGCGGTATTCGCTCGCGGCGCCGACGGAACGATCACCCAGTCACCCGGTACCGCAGGTGGCTGCGTCACGACCGGAGGGACGAGCGGGGGCACCGGCGGGATCGAGTGCGCACCCGGGTCAGCGACGCTGGCCCAGGCGCGGGCGGCGAACCTCGATCGGCAGGGCGAATTCGTCGTCGTGAGCGGTCTTGCCGGCAACACCGTCTTTCGCCGCGATCGGGCAAGCGGCCGGCTCACCGAGACCGACTGCCTCGACGAGCTCGGCACCGCCGCGCCGCCGGCGGGATGCCACGGGGTCAAGGGCGCCGCGGGCGCGGACGCCGCCTTTACGCCCGACGGCAACGACCTCGTCCTCAACGCCGACCTCGGCCTCTCGTTCTTCACCGTCGACCGAGGCACCGGCAAGCTCGCGCAACGATCGACGCGGGGCTGCTTGAGCGCCGCTCCAGCCCCTCCCTGCGAGCACGTTCCCGGCCTGCTGGGCGGCCTCGGAGGCGTGACGGTCTCGCAGGACGGGCTCCACGTCTTTGCGGCGTTCGCCGGTGGTGCGATCGCCGGCATCGAGCGCGATGCGGCACCCACCTGCCGAGGCAGAACGGTCACGCTCCGCCGGAATGCGACCGCGTGGATCCCGCTCGCCTGCGCCGACGGGAACGGCGATCGGGTGACGCTCGAGATCGCCGCGCCGCCGGAGAACGGGACGCTCGGGATCGTCGACGCGAAACGGCAACGCGTCGCCTACAGGCCCGAGGACAACTACAAGGGGCGCGACTCCTTCGAGTACCGCGGGCGAGCCCGGGGCACGCGAGGGGAACCGGCGACGGTGACGCTGAAGATCCTGGCGAGCGGACGGCTCGTCGACCGGACGCCGCCGAACACGCGGATCAAGCGAGGCCCGCCCGCGACGACAATTTCCGGGAGCGTGCTCTTCAGCTTCGGCTCGACGGAGCGCCGATCACGATTCGAATGCAAGCTCGACAGAGAGCGGTGGGCGCGGTGCAGATCGCCGAGGCGCTACACGGGTCTCACGCGCGGCAGGCACACCTTCCGCGTGCGAGCGGTCGACCGCGCCGGCAACGTCGACCTGTCGCCGGCCACGCGGACCTGGATCCGCAAGCGGTAGTTAGCCGTGTTAACGAGTTTTGTTAGCATGGCTAACGAATGTCCGTCGTCACGCTCGAACCGCTTGCAGTAGCGAATCGCCTTCGGCCGGCGCTGCTGAAGCTGGCACGAGAGCTGCGGCGCGAATCCCACGCGCTCGGCGTCACCGGCGGACAGGTGTCGCTGCTCTTCCAGATCCACGAGCATCGCGGAATCGGCGTCCGTGGCCTCGCGGCGCTCGAGCGCGTCTCGGCGGCGGCGATGTCGGGCCACGTCGACCGGCTCGAGCGGGCGGGGCTCGTGCGGCGAACCCCGGATCCGGGCGATCGCCGTCGGCACGGGCTCTCGGTAACCGACGAGGGCGAGCGGGTGTTGCGCTCGGTGAAGTCACGCCGCACCGCCTGGCTTGCCGCCCGCCTCGAGCAGCTCTCGCCTGACGAGCTCGCCGCGCTCGACGCCGCGGTGGAGCCGCTGCTCGGCCTCCTGGAGGACGACGAGTGACCGCCGCGATCCTCGCTCTTCCCCGCCGGACGTTCGCCAGCGTCCGCAAGCACCGCAACTACCGGCTGTTCTTCACCGGCCAGGTGATCTCGCTCGTCGGCACCTGGATGCAGAACATCGCGCTCGCGTGGTACGTCGTCGAGCTGACTCACTCGGCGGTCGCCGTCGGCTTCCTCGCGTTCTGCCGGTTCGCGCCGTTTACGGTCTTCGGATTGATCTCCGGCGTCGCGGCCGACCGCTTCGACAACCGCCGGCAGGTGATCGCGACGCAGAGCGCGTCGATGATCGTGGCGGCGGCCCTGACGGTCCTCGCCTTCTCCGGCGCCGAGATCGTGTGGCTCGCGTACCTGCTTGCCGCCGCCGCCGGGACGGCGCTCGTCTTCGATGCGCCGGGGCGGCACGCGCTCACGTTCCAGATGGTCGGCCGCGACGAGCTCCCGAACGCGGTCGCCCTCAACGCGAGCCTGTTCAACGGCTCGCGCGTGATCGGTCCCGCCGTCGCCGGCGTCATCATCGCCGCCTTCGGCGTCGGCGTCTGCTTCGCGGTCAATGCGATCAGCTTCCTCGCCGTCCTCACCAGCCTCGCCCTGATGCGGCCGGACGAGCTCTTCCCGATCGACCGGCCGGAGGAGCACCCGCACTGG
>DASZCE010000008.1:0-5611 GCA_035943455.1 Gaiellaceae bacterium
GTCTCCGGCGTGACCCGCTTCGCGGGCTCCGGCGCGTCGATCGACCGAAGCGTGCTCTGGGCCTACCAGGTCGTCCTCGTCGGGATCGCGGTCGGGCTGACCTTCGACCTCGTGCGCAGCCGCTGGGTAGACGCGACTGTCACCGGACTTGTGATCGACCTGGGCGAAGCTGCGGAGGCAGGCGCGCTGCGCGACCACCTCGCGAATGCGCTCGGTGACCGCTCGCTCGTTCTCGGCTACCGACTCGAGGATCGCGGCGTTTACGTCGACGAGCGCGGCCGAGAGCTCGAGCTGCAACAGGAGGAGGGTGATCGTCGCGTGACGATAGTGCGCGACGGCGGTGAGCCCGTTGCCGCGCTCGTGCACGATCCCGGCGTGCTGGCCGATCGCGAGCTCGTCGAGTCGATTGCGGCGGCCGCGCGGCTTGCCGTATCGAATGCTCGCCTGCAAGCAGGCATCCGGAGCCAGCTCGAGGAGCTCGACGCGTCACGGCGCCGGGTGGTCGAGGCAGCGGACGCAGAACGGCGGCGTCTGGAAGGCCAGCTTCGCGAGGGAGCGGAGCGGCGACTAGCCGAGCTCGAGGCGATACTCGGCGAAGCGGAGCATCACGCGAATGACGGCCTTGCGGAGATGCTCGCGCCGGCACAGGCGAAGCTTGCGCGGGCGCGGTCTGATCTCCTCGAGTTCGCGCGGGGGGTTCATCCGCGCATCCTCAGCGAGGGCGGCCTTCCCGCGGCGCTTCGAGAGCTGGCCGACAGGAGCAGCGTCTCGACCGTGGTGAGCGTCCCCGACGTTCGCTTCCCGGCCCCGGTCGAGGTGGCCGCGTACTTCCTGTGCTCCGAAGCGCTCGCGAACGTCGCCAAGTACGCCGCGGCCTCAAGTGCCGCAATCGACGTAACGCAGCAGGGCGGCTCGGTCGTCGTTTCCGTCCGCGACGACGGGTGCGGTGGCGCGAGTGTCGACGCAGGCTCCGGCCTCCGCGGCCTCGTCGACCGCGTCGAGGCGCTGGGCGGCCGGCTTACGCTGACAAGCCCGCCCGGCGAAGGCACGCGGCTCACCGCCGAGTTGCCGATTGCGGAGGCTTCGAGCCCGTCATGAGGTCGTGGCCGATACGCATCGCCTGGCTCCTGCTAGCCGCGGTTGCTCTTGCCGCCGTCGGCTGCCGCGGCGGGACAAAGGCCGGCGGACAGCGCGAGGAGGAGACGGTCACTCTCAGCATCGCGAGCCACGACTTCGCCGATCGTGACCTGGCCGAATACATCGCCGCGGTCGGTCGTCTTTCCCACGGCTCGATCCTCCTCGAGCTCGAGGAGGGATGGCGATTAGAAGACGTCGAGAGCGACCGAGGGACAATCGCAGACGTCGCGGCCGGGAAGGTCGATCTGGCAAAGGTCGCGGTCGGCCCCCTCGACACGCTCGGCGTGAAGGACTTCCAGGCCGTGATGGCTCCGTTCCTCGTCGACGGCTTGGCGCTCGAAGAGAGGCTGCTCACGAGCGATCTGCCGGCGCGCATGCTCCCCGGATTAGACCGCCTCGGCGTACGAGGCGTGGCGATGCTTCCCGGCGAGCCGCGGCGGCCTTTCGGGCTGACGCGCCGCCTGACCGCTGCCTCTGACTACCGCGATGCAGTCGTCGGTACCGCGCCGTCACTCGTCTCGGCGCAAACGCTTCGGGCGCTCGGCGCCACCACGCGTGCGTACCTCCCCAAGAACCTGCCTCCCTGGGAATTCGACGGAGCGGACCTCGACCTCCTGACGCTCGAACGCGACCAGTACGACGGCCCAGGCTCCTCGCTGACGGCGAACGTGGCCTTGTGGCCGCGGGCGTTCGTCGTCGTGGCGAACCCGAACGTGCTCGCGAACGTGACAGCGAACCAGCGTGACGCCCTTCTCGAGGCGGGTCGGGAAGCGGTCGGCCCGGCAGTCGCGCGTCTGCGGGCCGAGGACCGCCAGGAGGCCGCGATCCTGTGCGGGCGCGGCCGCCTGGCTCTCGTTCGGGCCACGCCAACGGACATTGCAACGTTGCGGGCGGCCGTACGGTCGGTCTACGCCGACCTGGAACGCGACCCACAGACGCGGTCGTTCATCCGCGCAATCGAGGCCGTGAAGCGTCGGTCCCCGGCGCCGGAGGCGTCGCAGTGTCCCCGGCAATCTTCGCGCGGAGAACGGGCCCGCAGTGAACCCCCAGCCCGCGAGAACGTGGCGACGCCGCTCGATGGGACCTGGGAGATGACCGCGAGTCGCTCGCAGGTCATCGACGTGACGCAAAGCCCTATCGCCTCCGAGGCCGACGTCGGCCGCTACCGCCTCGTCCTTCGTCGCGGACGAGCGACGGGGTTTCACCTGGACGAGCCGAGGTGGAGGAGTACGGGCGTGTTCAGCGTCCACGGCGACGTGGTTCGGTTCAGGTGGGCGGGCGAGGTCGCCGTCTACCGGTGGAACGCGTACCGCGACACGCTGACCCTTCACTTTCTCCCAGGCCAAGAGACAGGGGCGCCAAATCCGACCTTTGCGCCTTGGCGCCGCGTCGAACGGTGAATGCCTGGGGCGATGACCGCGTGACAGTCGGCCGGTACGGCCCGATCGCGATCGTGCCATTCGCTGCCGCGGCGGGGCTCTTCAGCGTGGCGACGGCGAGGCACGACCCGGTTTGGGCATTTGCCGGCGCGTCGACGCTCGGTGGGATCGCCGAGCTCGGCGCCGCGTGGGCGCTTGTCGGCGCGGGCGTGCTGTTCTGGATGCGGCATCGGCAAAACAGGCTTGCGCCTCTACTGATCGGCGCCGGCTTCGCCTGGCTCCTGCCGGAGTGGACGGATCCCCAAGTCGGCAGCGCACTCGCGTTCACTGTGGGACTAGTCGGCTTCGTCGCCTGTGCGCCGTTGGTCGCTCACGCCGCCCTCGCCTATCCCACTGGCCGGCTCCGGACACGAGTGCACGTCGCCGTCGTGGCCACCTCCTACGCCGGCGCGCTTCTCTCGCTCGGGCTGCTCCCGACGACCGTCTTCGACCCGAAGGCCGCCGGGTGCTTCCAGTGCCCGCAGAACCTCGCCCTGATTCGTGGGGATCTCGAGCTCTTCGCAACGTTCAACCGTTACGGGTTGTGGCTCGGGATCGGCTGGCTGCTCGTGTTGTGCGTCCTTCTTGTGTGGCGGCTCGTCCGTACTGTGCACGTCGCGGCCGTGGTGGCCGCCCTCGTGCCGGCGATCGTGTACGTCGCCCTCGTCACGTGGGAGTTCCAGCACTCGCTCACCCGCGGGATCCTTGGCAACGACTCCTTCGACCAGCGGGTGTGGCGGTCCGAGGCGGCCGCGCTGGGCGCCTTTGCGCTGGCGGTCGTCTGGGGACTGGTCAGAGAGCGGCAAGCACGCGCCACGGTTGCGCGCCTCGTCGTCGAGCTCGGCGAGATGCCGAGGCCAGGGGCGGTTCGTGACGCTTTGGCGCAAACGCTCGGAGACGCGGAGCTCGAGCTGGCATATCGGCGGCCGGACACCGGCCACTACGTCGACGGCCTCGGCCGTGTTGTCAACGTCCGTCCCGGTCGCGACCAAGCCGTCACTCCACTTTTCCGCGGCGGCGTGCCCGTCGCCGTCCTCGTGCACGACGCTCGCCTGAGCGACGAGCCCGGCTTGCTCGAGGAGGTCCTCGCCGCGGCCCGAATCGCCGTCGAGAACGAGCAGCTCCAGGCCGAGATCAGAGCTCAGCTCGAGGACCTTCGCGCGTCGCGCGCACGCATCGTCGAGACCGGCGATGCTGAGAGACGCCGTCTCGAGCGCAATCTCCACGACGGCGCCCAGCAGCTCCTCGTCGCCCTCTCCTACGACCTCCGCATCGCGCAGGCGCATGTCGAGGCAGACGTCGGCTCGGAGCTCACGACGCTTCTCACGTCTGCGGGCGAAACGGCTCAATCCGCGCTCGGCGAGCTCCGCGAGCTTGCTCACGGGATCTACCCGGCGATCCTCGCCGAGGCGGGGCTCGAGGCCGCGTTGGCGACGCTGGCCGACGAGGCGCCGCTACCGGTCGAGCTGGGCGGCACGACGCCGGAGCGCTACAGCGAGCCGATCGAGAGCGCCGCCTATCGAACAGTCGTGGAGGGCATCGACGATGCGGCCGGACGTGGAGCGACATACGTCTCCGTGGACGTGGGTCGGGAAGAGAGCCGGCTCATCGTCACGCTTCGAGACGACGGGGCTGACCGCACGTCGCCGCTCGTGCACCTCGCCGACCGCATCGGCGCCCTCGGCGGCTCGCTCGAAGTCGGCGGAACCACTCTGCGGGCGGTGGTGCCGTGCGTGTAGTCGTGGCCGACGACGTCATGCTCACGCGTGAGGGCATCGTCCGGCTCCTCGAAGATGCGGGCATCGACGTCGTCGCCGAGGCCGAGGAGGCGGACGGCCTACTCCGCCACGTCCGCCTCGCGCGTCCCGACGCAGCGATCGTCGACATCCGCATGCCTCCAACGCACACCGACGAGGGCCTTGTCGCCGCGCAGCGGATCCGCGCTGAGCATCCGGAAGTCGGCGTGCTCGTCCTCTCCCAGTACGTCGAGCCGAGCTACGCGATGCGTCTACTCGAGGAGCACCCGGAGCGAGTTGGATACCTGCTCAAGGAGCGCGTCTTCGACGTCGCGATCCTCGTCGATGCCCTCCGCCGGATCGCCGATGGCGAGAGCGTCATCGATCCGACGATCGTCTCCCGGCTCGTCGGGCGGCGCAGACGCGAGGATCCCCTCGCCGAACTGACGGAGCGCGAGCGAGAAGTTCTGAGCCTCGTTGCCGAAGGCCTGTCGAACAAGGGCATCGCCCACCGTCTGTTCATCACCGAACGCACGGTCGAGGCGCACGTCAAGCAGATTTTCCTCAAGCTGCGCCTGGCCGCCGAGCCGGAGTCCCACCGGCGCGTGCTCGCCGTGCTCGCGCACCTTCGGGCGAGCGCCTACTGACGGCCGGAGAAGTCTGACGACTTCCAGCGCCACGTGCTCCCGAACGCGCAGTGAGTCGAGCTTGCACACGTCCAGTCGTAGAGGCCGATCTTGTTTTCGCCTTGCGCAAGGAGACATTGCTCAGCTGGTTCGCGCAATACTCGGTCCGGCCCGGCCCGCACCGTCCGAAGCCCGGGCACGCACGCCGCGAGGTGATGCTGCTGGTTACGGGCGGATCCGCCGCGCGGTTGCGTGTTTTGAAAACAGGCAACAACCCACGGGTACCAGACGGGTACGTGAGGCTGAGCACGTGCGGTCACGCGCGGGCACTGCGGACACTTCCGAGTCCTCGATTTGCAGGACAAACGTGATCGCGAGTGCCCGGCCGTGCCCGCCAGCACCGTCTGCAGACCTCCATGGTAAGGAAATGCGATGAAGGAGGGCCTCCCGCGGAGTGATGCTCCGCGCGTCCTCTACGAGACGAAGGGAGGCCCCCTCGCATGTTGTACGTCGGATTGGATCTCAGCCGCAAGCGTCTCGACTACCACCTGCTCGACGCGGAGGGTGCGACCGTCGACGTCGGCGCAGCACCGCCTGACCCAGACGGTCTGTTCGGCCTGACGCGACGACTCGATTGTCATCGCGAGCCGATCCGCGCCGCGATCGAGTCGATGAACGGCGCCCGCTTCGTGCA
>DASZCE010000009.1:0-5729 GCA_035943455.1 Gaiellaceae bacterium
GCTCGGCGCCGAGTTCCCCATCACCGTGTGGTTGTGGCCGTACTGGCCGGTGACGAACGTCGCCCGCGACGGACAACAGAGCGGGAACGAGGCGAAGCTGTTCACGAACGTCGTCCCCTGCTTGACGAGCAGCGCGTTGACGTTCGCCATCACGCGCAGCGACTCGACCGTCTGGTCGTCCGTCATCAAGACGACGATGTTCGGCTTGCTTGCCCGCTGCTGGGGAGAGGCGACCCCGGCCCCTCCGCCAGCAGCAAGAGCGAGCAGAGCCGAGAGCGTCAGCGCCGCCGAGGCGGCCGCTGGGACCCCCCAAGCCCCCGGCCTCATGCCCGCCATCATGACCTGAAGACGGCGGGTGTCAGTTAGGGGTTTGTAAGCCCTTTGGAAGGGTTCTCGACCTCGGTGATCGGCGCCTTGCAAGCAAAGTTCTCGCACACGTAGACCGCGGGCCTGCCGTTCACGAGACCCTTGTCCGCGAGCAGTGGCACATCGTCGGCGGGCCCGACGGCGATCACCGTGTTGGGCTCGAACTCATTCAGCGCAGCGCGCGCGACGTCGCTCGAGATTGGGCCGAGGATCGCCAGCTCGCGAGGTGGGGAGAAATGCAGGTCGAGGGCGCTCAGCGCGTGGCCGAAGGCGTGCGGCGCGCGAGCCAGCGCCTCGCGAACGAGGCGGAGGACGCCGACGGCCTGTCGCTCGAGCTCGCCGTCGCCGTAGATGCGCGCCAGCCGCAGGAGGACGAATGCCAGCATCGAGTTCCCGGACGGCGTCGGGTGGTCGTCGAAGGTCTTCTGGCGGGCGATCAGCCGCTCGCCGTCGGACGGCGTCAGGAAGAAGCCGCCGCGCTCGTCGTCGCCGAAGAGCTCGACGGCGAGGCGCGCTAGCCGGTGCGACTCCCGAAGCCAGTGAGGATCGCCCGTCGCCGCGTGGAGCTCGTACAGGCCGTTCGCGACGTCGGCGTAGTCCTCCAGAAAGCCGGTGTTCTTCGCGCGCCCTTCCCGGAAGGTGCGGTAGAGGCGGCCGTCGTCGTCGGAGAGCGGCCCGAGCAGGAACTGCGCCAGCCGCGTGGCAGCGTCGATCCAGTCCACGCGATCGAGCCGGCGGCCGGCCTCGCCGAGGGCGGCCAGCAAGAGCCCGTTCCAGGAGGCGATTGCCTTGTCGTCGCGAAGCGGCTTCGGGCGCTGCTCGCGCAGCTCGAACAGCCGCTCCCTGAGCTCGTCGGCGAGCTCTCCGCGGATGATGAAGCGTCCGTGCTCGAACGGATGCAGGAGCTCCTCCGGAACGCCTTCGTCCCGCGTCCACGTGAAAGTGAGTCCCTCGACGCCGTCCGTGTCCGCGTCTTGCGCGGAGGCGAAGCCTCCCTCCGGAAGCGCGAGCTCGCGGAGCACGTACTCAAGCGTCTCCTCGACGATGCGGCGGTGGCGCTCTTCGCCCGTCACGACCCACGCGTGCAAGTACGCGGAGGCGAGCAGCGCGTTGTCGTAGAGCATCTTCTCGAAGTGGGGCACGAGCCAGGTGCGGTCGACCGAGTAGCGGTGGAACCCTCCGCCGACCAGGTCGTACATCCCCCCCGCCGCCATGCCGTCGAGCGTCTTCACGACCATCGGGAGCGCCTCGGCGTCACCGCGCAGGTGCATGCGGAGGAGGAACTCGAGCGTCGAGGCAGCCGGGAACTTCGGCGCGCCGCCGAACCCGCCCCACTCCGGGTCGAACTGGCGTCGGAGGCCGCGGACGGCGTCTCGCAGCAGGTTCTCGGTCAGCGGATCGGTCGAGGGCGCCATCCGGCTCCCCTGCTCGAGGGCCACCCGTAGCTGATTCGCGGACCCCTCGATGTCGCCACGCCGATCGCGGTAGAGGCCGGAGATCGCCTGCAGGACGTCGCGAAACGCCGGCATGCCGTGCCTCGGTTCGGGCGGGAAGTACGTGCCGCCGAAGAACGGCTCCCCGTCGGGTTTGAGGAAGACGGTCATCGGCCACCCGCCGTGCCCCGTGAGCGCGACGACGGCGTCCATGTAAAGCGCGTCGACGTCGGGCCGCTCCTCCCGGTCGACCTTGACGTTGACGAAGCGCTCGTTCATGAGGGCGGCGGTTTCGTCGTCCTCGAACGACTCGTGCTCCATGACGTGACACCAGTGGCAGGCGGCGTAGCCGACGGAGAGCAGGATCGGCTTGTCGTCCGTCCGGGCCCGCTCGAACGCCTCCTCTCCCCATGGATACCAGTCCACAGGGTTGTCGGCGTGCTGGAGCAGGTAGGGACTCGTCTCGTGGGCAAGGCGGTTCATCGCCAGCACGCCTCCAGCGGCCGGGCGGCGGAGCGGACGGGCACGCCGGCGAAACCGGCATGCCGTTCAGTCGGCATCGCAAGCCACGCCTCGGCCCCCGGCCTCTTCTGGTCGGCGTCGCAAGCGACGCCATGGGCAAGGCGGTTCATGCCGTTAGGCTAGCCCCGTCCATGGGCGAGGCCCTGCCGGGCGGAACCGTCACGTTCCTCTTCTCGGACGTCGAGGGGTCGACGCGACTCCTCGAGCAGCTCGGCGAGCGGTACGCCGAGGTCGACCGCGACCACCGGCGGATCCTGCGCGAACAGCTCGGCGAAGCCGGGGGGCGTGAGATCGACAACCAGGGCGACGCGTTCTTCTTTTCGTTCACGCGCGCGAAGGACGCCGTCGCCGGCGCCGTCGCCGCGCAGCGCAAGCTGGCTCAACACTCGTGGCCCGACAGCGTCGACGTGCGGATCCGGATGGGTCTCCACACCGGCGAGCCCAGCGTTGGCGAGGAGGGCTACCTCGGAATGGACGTGGTGCGGGCCGCGCGGATCTGCTCGGCCGGCCACGGCGGGCAGATCCTTCTCTCGGAAACGACCCGAGCGCTGGTCGGAAACAACGTCCCTGACGGCGCCTCGATCCGAGATCTCGGCCAGGCACACCTCAAGGACGTCCAGCACGAGCGGATCTACGAGCTTGCGCTCGACGACCGGGCGGGAGATTTTCCGCCGCTGAAGACGACGCCCGTCGACACCCCCGCCGACGAGCTCGCCGCGCGGATCGAGCGCAAGATCCACGAGCAGATCCTGGCGAGCTTCGACGCTCCAGGAGGCGAGACGAAGCAGACGGCCTTCGGCCTCCTCAACCTCGTGCTGCTCGTCGCGGCGGCAGCTCTCGTCTTCGTGATCGTCAGAGCCGTGCTGTGAACGGCCCGGCGCGGTAGACGTAGCCCTCGAGCTGCCGCCCGAGGAGCTCCTCGAGCCACTCCGAGACCGCGACCAGCGCCTCGAGGTCGACGCCCGTGTCGACCCCCTCGCCGTCGAGCAGGTACACGAGATCCTCGGTCGCGATGTTGCCGGTCGCCTTGGGAGCGAACGGGCAGCCCCCGAGGCCGCCGACCGAGGCGTCCAGCATCGCGACACCGGCTTCGAGCGCCGCGTAGGCGTTCGCGAACCCGGTGTTCCGCGTGTTGTGGAAGTGGCCGCCGACGGGAATCCCGAGCGCGCCTACGCGGTCGATCAGCCGTCGCACATGTGACGGCGTCGCAACGCCGATCGTGTCGGCAACGACGAGCTCGTCCGGTCCGGTCGCCGCGAGGCGCTCGGCAATCGCGACGACGCGATCGGGATCCACGCGGCCCTCGAACGGACAACCGAAGGCGACCGAGATCGTCAGGCTCGCGCGGATCCGGTGCTCACGCGCGCGTGTGACGACCTGCTCGGCGGCGCCGATGCTCTCCTCGACCGACGCGCCCGCATTTCGCTGCGAGAAGCTCTCCGTCGCGGCGAGCGCGAAGCTCACCTCGTCCAGCCCCGTCACCCGGAGCCGCTCGTAGCCGCGCTCGTTCAGCGCGAGGCCCGCGTAGACGACGCCGTCGCGTCGGTCGAGCCCGGCGACGACCTCCTCGGCGCCCGCCATCTGCGGGACCCGGTCGGGGTTGACGAAGCTGGCGGCCTCGATCCGGCGCAGGCCGGTTGCCGCGAGACGGTCGACGAGCTCCGCGCGCGTCTCGGGCGGCAGCACCTCGTCCTCGTTCTGGAGCCCGTCGCGCGGGCCGACCTCGCGGATCACGAACGACGGTCGAGGCCGGAGCTGTTGATGTGCTCCGGCGTGATGCGAACGATCACGCGCTGCTCGCCCTCCTGCCGGCCCGGATAGGAATCGACGCCGAGATACTTCTTCGCGAGCTTGACGATGTGCTCGTCGGCGCCGTCGTGCGACAGCTCGGCGGGGCCCGCGACGGCCACCCACTTGTACGGATCGTCCGAGCGGATTACATGTACGCCCACCCTTCCGGTCCGGCGGATGTACTTGGCCTTGTAGCGGCCCTCCGCCGTGTTGAAGAGGACGTGTTCCCCGTCGTAGTCGATCCAGACGACCGTCTGTTGCGGACAGCCGTCGTCACGGACGGTGGACGCGACCGCGTAGTTCGGCTCCTCGAAGAGGCGCGCCTCGGCTTCCGTCAATCTCGCCACCGTGAGCTCCTTCGTCGCTTGGCGTAGGCTAGCTCCGAGTGGGCGTCCTACTGCTCGTCGGCACCCGGAAAGGGTTGTTCGTGCTTCGCGGCGACGAAGCCCGCCGCAAGTGGGAGCTCGAAGGGCCGCTCCTCACCGGCTGGTCGGTCTTCCATGCCGTCCAGAACCCACGCAACGGCGACGTCTACGTCGCCGGCAACAACTTCGTCTACGGCGGCACGGTGCAGCGCTCGAGCGATCTCGGCGCGACCTGGCAGCGCTCGGAGGGTCTCGGCCTCCCCGAGGAGACCGGGCTCAAGCTCGAGGAGGTCTGGCACGTCGAGCCGGGCCACGAGAGCGAGCCGGACACCTTGTACCTCGGCGCCACGCCGGGCGCGCTCTTCCGCTCGCAAGACAAGGGCGAGACCTGGGAACCGGTCATGGGCCTCGTGCAGCACGAGACCCGCGAGCGCTGGCAGCCCGGCGCCGGCGGCATGTGCTGCCACTCGATCCAGATCCACCCGGAGAACCCGAGGCACATGTACGCGGCGATCTCCGCGGCCGGCACCTTCCGCACCGAGGACGGCAGTGAGACCTGGACGCCGGTGAACAAGAACGTGGCCGCCGACTTCATGCCGGACCCGTTTCCCGAAGTCGGTCAGTGCGTCCACAAGCTGCTGCTCCACCGAAAGCGCCCAGACCGGCTCTGGCAGCAGAACCACTGCGGCGTCTACCGCTCCGACGACCGCGGCGACAACTGGGAGCGGCTCGAGGACAACGGGCTGCCGAGCGGGTTCGGCTTCCCGCTGGCGCTTCACCCCCGCGATCCGGACGTCGCCTACGTGATCCCGGAGGACGGCGCCGAGAACCGCGTCACGCCGAACGGCCGCCTCGGCGTCTATCGGACGACGGACGGAGGGTCGAGCTGGGAGCTCCTCCAGGACGGCCTGCCGCAGCAGGCCTGGGCCGCGGTGATGCGGGAGGGGTTCGCGTCCGACGCGCTCGACCCAGCGGGAATCTACTTCGGAACGCAGAGCGGGTCGGTGTTCGTATCGGCGTCAGAGGGCGACAGCTGGATCGAGGCGGCCCGCCAGCTGCCGCCGATCCTCTCGGTCGAGGTCGGAGAGTGGTCGTAGTCCGGCTTCCGTCGCTGCTCGCGGAGCAGGCGGGCGGGCAACGGGAGTTCGAGGTGGACGCAGGGAGCCTCGGCGAAGCGCTTCGGTCGCTGCCGGTGGGCGACCTGCTCCTCGACGAACGCGGTGAGCTCCGCCCCCTCGTCAACGTGTACGTC
>DASZCE010000010.1:0-9432 GCA_035943455.1 Gaiellaceae bacterium
CTCTGGCGCCGCGTGATCGCGGGCCAGGAGCCGGCATGTATCGCTGGATGAGGCACTAGCCGCCCGACGAGCCCTTGGAGGCCTCGAGGAAAATCGCGAGCTTACGGAGGTTCTCCTGGCCGAGGTCGGCGAATGGGGGCATCGGCGAGCCCGGCGACAGCCGGCTCGGCTCCTCGAGGTGATCGATCTGCCACTGGATGCCGCGGTTGCGCGCGCCCTCGTCGGTCAGGTCCGGGGCTCCGAGCTGCGACGAGCCCTCCCCTGCGTAGGTGTGGCAGTTCAGACAGCCCGAGACGGCAAAGAGCTCGAGGCCTTCGCGGGCATTTGCGGGGAGGTTCTGCTCGGCCATGATCTTCTCGGCGTCGATCGCGCTTGCTTCCTTTGCGACCGCGCCTTTGTAGGTCAGGACACCCATCGAGAGGGCGACGACGACCAGGGTCACGACGGCGACCGGCCGGCGAAGCGGATGACGCTCGCGGCTCCGGTCGAGGAACGGCAGCGCGAATCCGATGATCAGCAGGATCGTCGGGATCCCGATCGTGCCGAGAATGACCGTATCCGGCCACTTGAAGATCCGCAGCAGGTAGAAGAGGAAGTAGAAGTACCAGTCCGGCCTGGGCGTGAAGCTCGTCGTCCCAGGGTCGGCCTTGCCCTCGTAGAGGACGCCGAGCCAGCCCGGCTCCGAGGGGCCGCTCTCCGTCTCCTCTGCCGTGAAGTACCAGACGCACGCGAGCCCCACGATCACGGAAACGACGACGAGGCTCATGACGGTGTCGTGGAACATCGCGTACGGGTGGAACTGCTTCCCGCGGCGCTGGACGTCCTCCTTGTACCGCTGGAACTCCGCGCGTCGCTCGTCCATGACGCGACTCACCGCGCGAACCTCCCGCGTGCCCTGGGTCTCACGAGGCCCGGCCCGCGCGGCTCTTCCTCGGGCCGCGGTCCGCCGGCGCGTTCCGGCGACCACGGCGGCGACGAGACGCCAAGGCGGACTACGAGGTAGAGGTGGAGGAGGATCAGGCCGGCAATCGCGGCCGGTAAGAGCAGCATGTGCACGGCGTAGAAGATCGTCAGGGTGTTCGGGCCGATCTCGTCGCCGCCGCGCAAGAACTGCGCCAGGAAGGGACCGATGATCGGCCCCGTCCCGTTCAGGTTGATGCCGACCACCGTCGCCCAGTACGCGGTCTGATCCCAGGGCAACAGGTAGCCCGTGAAACCCTGGAGCATCCCGAGGACGAGCAGCGAGAAGCCGACGATCCAGTTGAGCTCGCGCGGGTACTTGTAGGCGCCGAAGATGAAGACGCGCGCCATGTGGAGGAACAGCAGGATGATGAAGACGCTGGCGCCCCATTTGTGCATGCCGCGCACGAGCCAGCCGAGCGTCACCTCGTGGGTGATCTCCCGGATCGACTCGTAGGCCTCGTCCGGAGTCGGCCGGTAGTAGAACGCGAGGATCACGCCCGTCCCCGCCTGGACGAGAAAGGCCGTCAGCGTCGCCGAGCCGAGCGTGTGGAACCAGTTGGAGTCGGACGGAACCTTGCGGAACAGGAAGTACCTGACGCCGCCGACGATCCCGGAGCGCTCCTCGAGCCAGTCGAGCGGGACGTTGACGAGCGTGATGAGCCGGTCACTCAGCCGCCTCCGCCTCCGCGTTGGCGGGGGGAGCGGCGGACGGCGGGGAGGCGTCTCGATCATTAGCGCAGGTCCTGCGGCTGCAGCGGGTAGAGCCAGGCCTCGAGCCCGTCGACATGCTCGCCCGGGCCCTGGAGCCCGTAGGCCTCGAGCTTCGCGCTCGCGCCCTCGCCCTCTACCTTGCCGACGCTGTACGGCTCGAGCAGGTGCAGGTGGCCGTCGACGATCCCGAACTTGTAGCGGTCCATCGCGCGCACGGGCGGCCCTGCGATGCGATTACCCTCGGTGTCGTAGGCGCCGCCGTGGCACGGGCAGCTGAAGTTCGCTGGCCGGACCGGGGTGACCGTGAGCTCGGCCTGCTCGGTCTTGACCGTCTTGCGCTCGTTCTCGTTTCGCGGGCCGCTCGCCTGGACGGGGCAGCCGAGATGGACGCACCGGTTTGAGATGATCGTGTAGCTCGGCTGACCCTCGAAGTCGCCGTTGTAGCGGACGAACGCCGTGCGGCGACTGACCTCGCCCCGCGCGGGATCGAGCAGGAACGTCGCCTCGCGCCATTCGTTCTCCGGAAAGTTGTCGATCGGCCCCAGGTCGACGGTCTTGTGCTCCTGGTCGGTGAACGCCGGCAGCACGGCGAAGCCGACGATCGGAACCGAGACGATGCCTGTGATGACGCCGCCGAGCCCGAGCGTCGTCAGCTCAAGGAACTTGTTGCGCGGGTAGCGGTCGACGACGTCCTCGTCCTCGACGACCTCCGGCTCGACGGCCCCGGCCGGCACGCCGCCGAGCTCCTCGCGGCCCACCGGCGCGGGCGTAGCCATCGCGTCGCGGGCCCAGAGGAAGCCGAAGACGACGGCGATGACGGCGCCTGCGACCACCGCCGGCCAGCTGACGACGAGCCCCGCGAGCACGCTGGCGATGCCTACGGCGAAGCCGACCGGCCAGATGCTCGGCGTCGGGTGGTGGCGGTTCTCGTCCCCGCGGTGCGGTTCCACGTTAGAGACCGGCTCCTTCGCTTGCCGTCACTGGATTCAAGCGACCCTAAACGGACGCTGTCAACGACGTGGCAGTTGCCGCAATGACCCTAGGAGAGCGCGAGCTCCACTGCCGACTCGAGATCGAGCCGGCGCCCTGCCTCGTACGGCTCCCCACGGACGACGGCGAGCGGCCGAAGCCGGCTCTCGTACAGCGATCGCCGGCGGAGCGTGAACTTCAGCCGCGCCTCGTAGGCCTCTGCGAAGCCCCAGAGCGTCGCCGCGCGGTCGGCGTCGCCCCGCTCGGCGGCGACTGCGGCGAGGCCCGCGATGCAGTAGCAGACCAGCCGATCCGCGCCGCTCTCCCGCGAGAGCCGGAGGCCGCGTCTGTACGCCGCCTCCGCGGCGTCGAGCCGGCCGCCCTCGAGCTCGAGATCGCCGAGCGAATGGATGGAGGTCGCTGTGCTGAACATGTCGTCGACCGCGCTGGAGCGCTCAGCCGACTCGCGGAGGAGCTCCCGCCCGCGGTCGACATCGCCGACGGCCTCCGCCTGCTGACCGCGGAGGTGAAGGACGCGCCTGAAGCCGGCGTCGTTCCCGAGCTGCCGGTTGAGGTCCTCGGCCTCCTCGAGAAGCGGGCCGGCGTCCTCCGGCGTGCCGAACTCCATCGCCGCCACGGCGAGGCCCGACAGGCTCCAGGCGACGCCCTCGCGACTGTCGACCGACCGGAAGTGGTCCAGCGCCTCCTGGGATCTGGCGTTCGCCAGCCCGTAGTCACTCCGAACGCCGGCCACCATCGCGCCCGTCATCAGGGCCTTCGCTCGGATGCCGGCGTCGACGTCGCCGGGTCGCTCCAAGAACGCCTGCAACCACTGCTCCGCCTCGACCGCGACGTTGCGATCGAGCCATAGCATCGTCAGCGCTCCGATAAGCCTGAGGCCGACCTCGACCTCGCCCGCTTCGAGCGCCCAGCCGAGGGCCGCCCGGACGTTATCCCACTCCGCGCGGAAGCGCTTCTGGAGGGAGGCCTGCTCGGGGCCGAGGTAGTCGCCTTCCACCGACTCGGCGAGCTCGGTCATGTACTCGGCGTGGCGGCGCCTGACCTCGTCGGCCGCTCCCGAGTCCTCCAGCCGCTCGACCGCGTACTCGCGGATCGTCTCGAGCATCGAGAAGCGCTCTCCCTCCCGGCGGATGAGGTTCTTGTCCAGAAGGGCTTGGAGCGTGTCCAGCGTCGCGTCACAGACCGTCTCGGCCGCCTCCAACGTGAACCCTCCGAGGAAGACAGCCAGTCGCCCGAAGAGCTGTTGCTCTTCGGGAGAGCAAAGGTCGTAGCTCCACTCGATCGTCGCGCGCAGCGTCCGCTGGCGTTCCGGGAGGTCGCGCCTGGCTCCGGTCAACACCGCCAGGCGCCGCTCGAGACGGTCGAGGAGCTCGCCGGGCGGCAAGACCTTCACGCGCGCGGCGGCGAGCTCGATCGCGAGCGGGAGGCTGTCGAGCCGGCGGCTGATCTCGGCCAGACGTCCGTAGTCGGCCGAGAATCCCGGCAGCACAGCCTCGGCTCGTTGCCGGAAGAGCTCCACCGCGGGCGCCTCGGCGAGGGGCTTCAGCGGGAACTCCCGCTCGCCGGCGACCCGGAGCGGCTCGCGGCTCGTCGTCAGGATGCTGAGATTGGCGCAGTCGGCTGCAAGACCGGCGATGTCTCCCGCCGCGCCGACCACCTGCTCGAGGTTGTCGAGCACGAGCAGGAGCTCCTGGTCGGCGATGTGCGCCGCCAGCTCGGAGCGCGCGCCGAGCGCCTCCGCGATCGTGGGGAGGACGAGCGCCGGCTCGCGGATCGCCGCGAGCTCGACCAGCGTCACGCCTGCGTCGAACGACTCGACGAGCTCGGACGCGATCGCGAGCGCAACGCTCGTCTTGCCGATCCCGCCCGGGCCGGTGATCGTCACGAGCCGCGCCCGCTCGGCGCCGATGAGGCGGAGCAGCTCGCCGACCTCGCGCTTCCGCCCGAGCAGCGGTACGAGCTGCAGAGGCAGGCCCGCCTGGTCCAGGCTCCGAAGCCTCGGGAACTCGTCGCGGCCGACCTGGAAGAGCCGGATCGGTCCGTCGAGGTCCTTGAGGCGGTGCTCCCCGAGGTCGCGAAGCTCGAAGTCGCCGTCGAGGAGCGCGCGCGTCGTCTCGGAGACGACGACCTGACCGCCGTGGCCGGCCGCGCCGATGCGCGCTGCCCGGTGGAGGTCGAGTCCGACATAGCCCTCGGCGGTCAGCTCCGGCTCGCCGGTGTGGATCCCCATCCGGACGCGAACCGGGCTGCGTGCGAGCTCGCGCTGCGCCTCCGCGGCGGCCGCCACGGCGTTCGAGGCGGTGGCGAAGGCGGCGACGAAGCTGTCGCCCTGGCTCGCGATCTCGACCCCGCCGTGCCGCTCGAAGGCGTCGCGGAGGACGCGGTTGTGCTCGCCCAGCACACCGACGTAGCGATCGCCGAGCTCGGCGAGGAGCCGAGTCGATCCCTCGATGTCGGTGAAGAGGAAGGTGACGGTGCCGGTCGGAAGCTCGTTCACCGCGCGCCGCGGCGTCGTGTCGGGCGTCAGTAGGGCTGCGGGCGCTGTGCCCGGCGGCGATGCGAGGCCCACTTGGAAAGCTGCCCGAGCGCGATCACGGCGATGAAGATCAGACCCACGATCAGCATGCCGGTGATCACCTTCTTGCCCTCCTCGGCCGGATCGATCTCAACCGGTTGCTGTTGCTGCGCGAGCAGCACGGCGGACATCAGGAGCGTCATCTGGTGGCGACTCTAGCCGAGGAGGCGCGCGTGGGCTGCAAGTGCCTGCTCGACGGCCTCGTCGCCGGCGCTCCCCCGGGCCAGCCGGTCGAGCGGCCCCGGATCGCCGTTCCGGCTGAGCGCAACGCGAGCCTCCGTGAGGCGGCCCTGCCCGAGGAGCGCAGCCGTCGCGGCCCAGGCGGCGCCGTCTCCTTGCCGGCCGTTGCCCTGGGCCTGAGCGCACAGGGAGATCAGCTCGGCGAGGTCGCCGACGGCAGCCACGTCGCCCAACGAGGCGATCCGTGCCAGCCCCTGGGCGTAGAGATAGTCGCCGAGCACGAGCGCGGCGTCGCCGTCCTGCGGCTCGTAGAGCCTCGGCCGGCCGTAATGCACGAGGTAGCCCTCGTAGATCGTCTCGAGGCCGACGACGAAGCGACCGTCCGCGAGTGGGGAGAAGACCGGGTCGAGCTCTCCCTCGGCCGGCTCGCGGAGGGCGGCGAAGAGCTCAGGAGCGGAAATCCGCAACGGCCTCGATCGTGCGCTCGATCTCCTCGTCACCGTGAGCCAGCGAGAGGAACATGGCCTCGTACTGCGACGGTGCCAGGTAGATGCCGCGCGCGAGCAGGTGGCGGAAAAGGGCCCCGTACTCCTCGGCATCGGCGGCAAAGAGCGTCGCCATTGCGCCGACGCGCGCCACGCGACCGTAGCCGGCGAGACCGGCCTCCAGCTTCGCGCCACGCCGCTCGAGCTCCTCGTACACCGACGGACCCCGCAGCCGGCGGAGGACGGACAACCCCGCCGCCGTGGCGAGTGGATTGCCGGACAGCGTCCCGGCCTGGTAGACGGGCCCGGCTGGCGCGAGCTCGTGCATCACGTCGGCGCGGCCGCCGAAGGCCGCGAGCGGCAGACCGCCGCCGACGATCTTGCCGAGCACGGTCAGATCCGGCAGCACCCCGAACCGCTCCTGCGCGCCACCACGCGCGACACGGAAGCCCGTGATCACCTCGTCGAAGACGAGCAACGCGCCCGAGGCGTCGCACAGCCGCCGGAGCCCTGCGAGAAAGCCTGCCGCGGGGGCGACGACGCCCATGTTTCCGGCCACGGGCTCGACGATGACGCAGGCGAGGCCCTCGCCGTACCGCGCAACGGCGGCAGCGGTCGCATCGAGGTCGTTGTATGGGCAGACGATCGTGTGTGCCGTGACGTCGCTCGGGACGCCCGGCGTCGCGGGAATCCCGAGCGTCGCGACCCCGGAGCCGGCCTCGGCGAGGAGGGCGTCGACGTGCCCGTGGTAGCACCCGGCGAACTTGAGGATGCGGTCGCGGCGCGTCGCCCCGCGGGCGAGCCGGATCGCGCTCATCGCCGCCTCGGTGCCGGACGAGACGAGCCGCACCATCTCGACGGAAGGGACGGCCGCGACGATCTCCTCGGCGAGCAGCACCTCGCGCTCAGTCGGCGCGCCGTAGCTCGTGCCGTCGAGCGCCGCCTCCCGCACCGCGTCCAGCGTCTCAGGATCCGAGTGACCGAAGATCAGGGCGCCCCAGGACATGACCCAGTCGAGCAGCCGCTCGCCGTCCTCCGTCTCGAGGTACGCGCCTTCGGCGCGGCGCACGAAGAAGGGCTCGTCGAGGCCGACGGCGCCCATCGAGCGAACGGGTGAGTTGACCCCGCCGGGGATCAGCCGCTGCGCCCTCCGGAAGAGGTCTGTCGCGCTCGTCAGAGCCAGCGGGCGAGCTCCTTGGCCCAGTACGAGACGATCACGTCGGCGCCGGCGCGCTTGATCGCGGTCAGTGACTCGACCGCCGCCGCCCGCTCGTCCATCCAGCCGGAGGCGGCCGCCGCCTTGATCATCGCGTACTCGCCGGAGACGTTGTACGCGGCGACAGGAAGGTCGAAGCGCTCGCGGACCGCCCGAATCACGTCGAGGTTGGGCAGGGCGGGCTTGACCATCAGCAGGTCGGCGCCTTCGGCGACATCGAGCTCGCACTCGCGCAGGGCTTCACGCACGTTCGCAGGATCCATCTGGTAGCCGCGCCTGTCGCCGAAGGCGGGCGCGGAGTCGGCCGCCTCGCGGAACGGGCCGTAGAACGCGGAGGCGTACTTCGCGGCGTAGGAGAGGATCGGCGTCGAGGTATGGCCCGCGTCGTCGAGGGCCGCCCGAAGCGCCGCCACCCGTCCGTCCATCATGTCGCTCGGCGCGACCGCGTCGGCACCGGCCTCGACGTGACTCACGGCCGTCCGCGCAAGCAGGTCGAGCGTCTCGTCGTTCGCAACCTCCTCACCCTGGAGCACGCCGCAGTGGCCGTGTGACGTGTACTCGCAGAGGCAGACGTCGGTGATCAGGACCAGGTCGGGAACGCGCTCTCGCACCGAGCGAAGTGCCTGCTGGACGATTCCGTCCTCGTCCCATGCCCCGGTCCCCTCCTCGTCCTTCTCCTCCGGGATTCCGAAGAGAAGCAGGGCCGGGATCCCCAGCGACGCGCACTCCTGTGCCTCGGCGACGAGCTCTTCGACCGTGAACCGCGACAGAGCCGGCAGCGCTTCGTTCCGCAGCGGCTCGGGAGCCACGAAGACGGGGAAGACGAAGCCCGCGAGATCGAGCCGGGTCTCGCGCACGAGGGAGCGCAGCGCTCCCGTCCGCCGCAGGCGCCGCAGCCGTGTGACCGGGAACGTGCTCATGGCTGCTCGCGACGTTTCATCCCGACCGGACGTTAGCGGCCGGGGGCGGAGGCGGCGCCTCCTCGATCTCGACCTCGACCGGCACCGTTCCTCCCTCACGCCAGGGCTCGAACTGCACCCGCTCGCCGGCGAACTCCCACAGCGCCCGCAGGCCCGCGAGCAGCGGCAGCGCCACGAAGATCCCCGGCAGCCCGTAGATCTCGCCGCCGGCAAGCAGCCCGAAGATCACCAGCAGGGGATGGAGGCGCAACGCGCTACCCATCACGTTCGGGACGACGATGTGGCCCTCGATCTGGTGGATGCCGAGGAAGAGCAGCGTCACCCAGATCGCGGAGACAGGGTCGACAATGAGCGCGTAGATCACCGGTGGAATCGCTCCCAGCCACGGCCCGAGGTACGGAATCAGCTCCATGACGCCGACCCAGGCCCCGAAGAGCAGCGCGTAGCGATCCATTCCATTCGCCCAGCCGAGCATCCCGAGCACCCAGAGACCGACGCCTGCACTGACGCCGATGATCAGCGAGAGCAGCAGCTGCCCACGAACGTAGCCGGCAAGCGCGCTCTCCATCCTCGGGATCAGTGACCCAGATCCGGGATGCGGCGGGAAGCGACGATCGACGGCCGCCGAGAGGCGTCCCATGTCGAGAAGCATGTAGATGGAGACGACGACGATCAGCACGAGGCTGAACAGGAGCTCGAAGATCGAGAGCGCCGCGCCCTCGAGGAAGTCGATCACGCGGCTCGTGTACTCCTGCGGGTCGGCGTTGCGAAGCGAGTCGACCAGGTCCTGGCCCTGCTCCCGGACCTGGATCCGCTCGAGGCCGTGGCCGTCGAGCCAGGCCTGCAGCCGGTCGACGTCGCGCTCGGCGTCCGTCTCGCCGGTCTGTCCGCGCTCGACCGTAAGGTAGGTGTCGATCCGGTCAGCAGCCTCCCGCGACTGGTCGATGACGACCGCCCCAATCGCGATCACGGAGACCACGAGCGCGGCAGCGAAGCTCAGGTAGACGACGGCGATCGAGAAACCACGCGGAATCCGAAGCCGCCCGAGCGCCCGAACGAGGGGATCGAGCAAGAGCGCAACCAGCGCGGCGACCAGGAACAGAAAGACGACGTGAGCCACCGCGCTCGCCACCGTCCAAAGGAAGAGCAGAGCGAGCGGCAGTCCGATCAGCTGAATCCAGCGCGGAATCTCGATCTTCGCGGCGCGCGGAGGCATCGCCAGGATCGTACTGCCGAGATCTGGCTCGACGAGGTCGCGCGTCCGCGCGGGGGCACGCCTGGAGCTGGAGAAACTTCCCGGTTTCCCCAGACCCCTTCCACGGCCGCGCATCCGCGCGCGGGCACGCCTGGAGCTGGGGAAACCTCCCGGTTTCCCGAGACCCCTTCCACGGC
>DASZCE010000011.1:0-2938 GCA_035943455.1 Gaiellaceae bacterium
GAACGGGGTCACGCCGACCGCCTGCTCCTGGGTGGAGACACGGGCCGGCGCTCGATGCTGCGGGCGTACGGGGGCGGTCCCGGGATGGACTACCTCTTCGCCCGCTTCAAGCCACGCCTCGAGCGCGAGCTCGGGGATGAGCTGTCGGAGCAGATCTTTGTCGCGAATCCCGCCCGGGCATTCGCCTTCGAGCGCTAGAGCGACTCTCGGACCCGCCTTGCGCCCTCGACCATGTTCGCGAGCTTCTGCTGAGAGGCCCAGCGCGCGGTCTGCGAGAGGCCGCAGTCGGGGCTCACGCTCAGGCGCTCGGGCGCGACGTGGCGCAGGCACCAGCGAATCCGTTCGTCAACGTCCTCGGGCGTCTCGACGTAGTAGCTCTTGACGTCGATCACGCCGACTCCGACGTCGTGCCGCTCGCCGATCTCGGCGATCAGCTCGAGCTCGGCGAACTCGCGGCTCGCCATCTCGAGATGGAGCTCGTCGGCCGCAAGCTCCAGGAAGGCGGGGAACATCGGCGCGTACCGCCGTTTCCCCACCGCGCGGCCCTTGTAGTTGCCGAAGCAGAGGTGCGTCCCGACGTAGGCGCGCCCCACGACCGGTTCGACCGTGTGGTTGAAGACGTCGACGAGGCGCTCGGGATCCTCGCGGTGGGCGTAGGAGCTCATCGACGGCTCGTCGACCGTTAGAACCCCGCAACCTGCGTCGACGAGCGCCACGAGCTCGGCGCGGACGATGGGGAGCAGCGCCTCGGCGATCGCCCACCGATCGGGGTACTCGCTGTTCGGTTCGATGCGGCCCGCCAAGGTGTACGGGCCAGGGACGCTCGCCTTCAGCCGAACGCCGTCCGGTGCCAGGCTCGAAAGCCGCTCCCACTCCGCCACGACTCCGAGGCCGTGGGGAGCAGTCAGCTCGCCGGCGATCCGGTGCCGGCCCCGCTGGTCGTGTGCCGGCGGGCCGAAGCGCCGCCGCGGCTCATTGTCGAGCTCGAGCCCGTCCAGCAAGGCATAGAACGAGAGGTTGAAGTCGAAGCGAGTCTGCTCGCCGTCGGTGATGACGTCGAGGCCCGCGCGCAGCTGGTCGCCGACAGCCGCCCAGACCGCGTCGCGAGTCGCCTCCTCCCGGTCGTCGGGACCGAGCTCCCCGAGATGGGCTGCCGCGAGCTCGAGCCAGCCCGGAAACGGGTAGCTCCCCACGACGGTGGTGCGGATCGGTTCGTGCGGCACCGCGCCTCAGCCTATTCGCGCAGCACGTTCCTCCCGGCCGACGAGCAGATCAGCGGCCGCCTCGAGGTTGACACGCCCGGCTCCGTGCGTCTCGACGGACGCCTCCGCGCGCTCAGGCATCCAACCCGGCAACCCCGTCTCGACGACGACAGCATCCGGGCACAACTCGACCAGCTCGGACGCGAGCGAACGCTGCCAGGTATGGCGTACGGCGTCGCGAAGGACAATGACGAGCGGCCGTCCCTCCGCCGATCGGACGACCTCGGCCGTGTCTGCCGCTGCATCGTGCAACGACACGACGGCGGACGCCGGCCGGCGTTCACGGATCGCATCGCCAAACCCGTGCAGCGATCGTCCGGCGGCGACCATCGGCTCCGGCTCGAGCTGCACGACGAGCGGCGGCCCGGCGAGGGCGACGTCACCCCGGACGCGGACGGCCCGCCGCGCCGCGACGGCGCCGATCGTGCGGTCGGGCCGCCCATTCGACCTCGCGGTCGAGCTGGGGCGCCCCAGTCGCGTCACGGCGTTGGCCGCCTCCGCGAGCCGCTCGGGCTCCAGTCGCCCGGCCGGCACCGCCGCGAGAAGCGCTCCGTGGACACGCTCGACCAGGTCGCCATCGACGTCATGGCCGAGGCAGAGGGCGTCCACGCCGGCGGCGAGCGCGCGCACCGCGCCTTCCTCTACGCCGACGGTCCCCGCGATCGCGCGCATCTCGAGCGCGTCGCTGATCACCGTCCCCTCGAACGCGAGCTCGCGACGCAGGAGCTCCGTCATGACCGCCCGACTGAGCGTCGCCGGCACCTCATCCAGCTCCGGGACGACGATGTGTGCCGTCATCACGGCACGAACCCCAGCCTGAACGGCCGCGCGAAACGGCACCAGCGGGCCGGCCAAGAGCTCGGCGCGGTCGCCGTCGGCGACGGGCAGCTCGAGGTGCGAATCCGCGGCCGTGTCGCCGTGGCCCGGGAAGTGCTTTGCGCACGCGGCGACCCCGCGCTCCTGCGTCCCGGTGACGAACGCCGCGACGTGCCGCGCGACGAGGTTTGGGTCGGACCCGAACGAGCGAACGCCGATCACCGGGTTCCGCGGGTTCGAATTCACGTCGGCCACCGGAGCGAGGTTCAGCGTCACGCCCGCCTCGCTCAGCTGGTCGGCGATCGCGCCGGCGACTGCGCGCGTCAGCTCGACGTCGTCGACGAAGCCGAGGGCGAGGTTGCCGGGATAGGAGCTGCCGACGCGCGCCTCGAGCCGGGTCACGTCTCCCCCCTCCTCATCGATCGCGACGACGAGCTCGGGCCGTTCGGCGCGCAGCGCGCCGGTCAGGACGGCGACCTGCTCCCCATCGTGGACGTTGTCGGCGAAGAGCACGATCCCGCCGAGCCCGCGCCCGGCCCAGCGTCTGACCCAGTCGGGTAGCCGATGCCCGGGAAAGCTCGCGAGGAGGCAGGCGGCGGCCTGCCGCTCGAGCTCGTCGCTCACCCGCGAACGGCCCCGGCCGTGAGGCCGAAGGCGATCCGCCGGTGGACGGCAAGGAAGAACAGGACGACCGGGATCGCCGTCAGCGTCGCGCCGGCCATCAGCGGGCCCCACTGGGTGCCGCGCAGGCTTGTGAACTGCGCCAGCCAGACGGTCAATGTCTGGTTTTCCGGGCTGCTGAGGAGGATGTAGGCGATGATGAACTCGTTCCAGACCTGGATGAAGGCGAAGATCGACGT
>DASZCE010000012.1:0-6659 GCA_035943455.1 Gaiellaceae bacterium
GATCAGGATGGTCCTCGAACCGATAGCGGACGACCGCTCGCTTCGCAGCCTTCACCTCGTCCAAGCGCCCCACGGGGCGGTCGTGCGGCGCATCCTTCAGCAGCTCCGGCTGCTCGGCCGCCTCTCGCGCGATCGCCAGCATCGCGTCCGCGAAGGCGTCGAGCGTCTCCTTCGTCTCGGTCTCGGTCGGCTCGATCATCAGCGCCTCGGGGACGACGAGGGGAAAGTAGATCGTCGGCGGGTGGAAGCCGTAATCCATCAGGCGCTTGGCCACGTCCAGCGCCGTGATCCCGTACTGCCGCTTGAGCGGTCGCGCCGAGAGCACGAACTCATGCATGCAGAGGCGGTCGAACGGAAGCTCGTACGCGTCCTTGAGCCGCGCCAGCAGGTAGTTCGCGTTGAGGACGGCGTCCTCGGACATCGTCCGCAGCTCCCGGCCCCAGGCGAGGATGAATGCGTATGAGCGGACGAACACGCCGAACGGTCCGGTGAACGCACGCACCTTGCCGATCGACTTCGGCCGGTCGTAGTCGAGGCGGTACCGGTCGCCGTCGCGGACGACGGCGGGTACGGGGAGATACGGTTCGAGCTCCTTGCGGACCGCGATCGGCCCGCCCCCCGGGCCGCCGCCGCCGTGCGGCTGCGAAAACGTCTTGTGCAGGTTGATGTGGACGATGTCGAACCCCATGTCGCCGGGGCGCGAGATGCCGCAGACGGCGTTCAGATTGGCGCCGTCGTAGTACAGAAGGCCGCCGATGTCGTGGAAGATCCGTGCGATCTCCTCGATGTGCTCGTCAAAGAGGCCGAGCGTGGACGGGTTCGTCAGCATCAGTCCGGCGGTCTTCTCGTCCACCTTGGCGCGGAGGTCGTCCAGGTCGATGTTCCCGCGCGCGTCCGTCTCGACCTTGACGAGCTCGTAGCCGGCCATCGTCACGCTCGCCGGGTTCGTGCCATGGGCGGTGTCGGCGACGACGATCTTCCGGCGGCGGTCGCCCTCACCGCGCTCGGCGAAGTAGGCACGCACCAGCATGAGGCCTGTCAGCTCGCCCTGCGAGCCGGCGGCCGGTTGCAGTGAGACGGCGTCGAGCCCTGTGACCTCGGCGAGGATCTCCTGGAGCGCGTGCATGAGCTCGAGGGCCCCCTGCGCCCCCTCCTCGTCCTGAAGCGGATGGAGGTCGCGGAAGCCTGGCAGGGCGGCGACCCGCTCGTTGATGCGCGGGTTGTACTTCATCGTGCAGGAGCCGAGCGGATAGAAGCCCGTGTCGATCCCGAAGTTGCGGGTCGTGAGCTCCGTGAAGTGGCGAACGATCTCGACCTCGGGCAGCTCCGGGAGGCGTGGTGGGCGGCTCCGCCTGAGCTCGGCGGGAATCTCCGGTACGGCGGCGACGCCTTCCGGCTTCGGCGGCCGGCCGGCCCGCGCGCCCGTTCGGGACTTCTCGAACACGAGCTTCACTGCGCGAGCACCTCCGCGAGCGCTTCGATCTCGTCAAGCGTCCGCCGCTCGGTCACCGCGACGAGCAGGGCGTCGTCCATTCCCTCGTAGTCGCGACCGAGGGGGTAGCCGGGATGGATCCCTTGTTTGCGCGCACCCCGGATCACCTCGGCGGCGGGTCGTCCGACGCGGATGGCAAACTCTTTGAATGTTGTCCTTTCCGGAAACGCGAGCGGCAAGCCGATCCGCTCCTTCGCGTGCTCGGCGAGGGCCATGCAGGTCTCCCCCACCTCGCGGAGGCCCTCGGGTCCAAGCCAGCACAAATTGATGAGGCCACCCAGGGCGAGCAGCGTCTGGTTCGTGGTGATGTTCGAGGTCGCCTTCTCCCGGCGGATGTGCTGCTCGCGCGTCTGCAAGGTCAGGACGTAGCCCCGCTGCCCCGCCACGTCCGTCGTCTCGCCGACGATCCGTCCCGGCATCCGTCGTGTGAACTCCTCCCGCGCGGCGATGAAGCCGAAGTGCGGACCGCCGAACGAGGTCGGATTGCCGGCGCCCTGGCCTTCGCCGATCGCGAGTGCGCAGCCGTACGCCGCCGGCGCTTCCAGGACGCCGAGCGAAACCGGGTCCACATGCGCGACGGCGAGAGCCCCGGCGTCGTTCGCGGCGGCGGCGAGGTCCGGCGCCTGCTCGAGGCAGCCGAAGAAGTTCGGCTGCTGGAAGATCACGCAAGCGGCGTTCTCGGCTGCGGCCCTGAGCTCGTCGGGATCGATAGTCCCGTCCCGGTGCGGAACATCGACGACGTCGAGACCGAAGCCCGGGCCGTAGGTCCGGACGACTTGGCGCACCTGCGGATTCAGCGACTCGGCGAGCACGACCTTCGTCCGCCCCGTCGCGTGCTTCGCGATGTAACAGGCGTCCGCCGCGACGGTCGTCCCGTCGTACCCGGAGGCGTTCGAGATGTCCATGCCCGTGAGCTCGCAGATCGCGGTCTGGTACTCGAACAGTGCCTGAAGGATGCCCTGGCTCAGCTCGGGCTGGTACGGGGTATACGCGGTCAGGAACTCGCCGCGCTCGAGGATCGCATCGACGATCGCGGGGACGTAGTGGTCGTAGACGCCCGCCCCGAGGAACGACGTCTCGTCGCCTGCGGGGGTGTTGCGGGCAGCAAGCGCGCGGAGCCGCTGCTCGAGCTCGTGCTGGGTGAGCGGGCCGGGAAGGGCGAGTTGCCGGTGAAGGCGGACGCCGTCGGGGATGTCGCGGAAGAGCTCCTCGACCGAGGAGACGCCGATCGTCTCGAGCATCGCCTCACGATCGGCATCCGTCAGGGAGACGTACGTCACTGCTCGGCCACGTGCTCCCGGTATGCCTCGACGTCGAGCAGGTCGTCCTCCTCGCTCGGATCGGTCAAGCGGATCCGGATCAGCCACCCCGCACCGTAGGGATCGTCGTTCACCGTCTCGGGCGCCTCGACGACCGCTTGGTTGACCTCGAGGACCTCGCCGGAGAGCGGAGCGATGAGCTCCGACACGGCCTTCACCGACTCGACTTCGCCGTAGCTCGAGTCCTTGCTGACGGACGATCCCGTCTCGGGCGGCTCGTAGTGGACGAGCTCCCCCAGCGCGTCCTGGGCGTACCAGGTGATCCCGAGCACCGCCTCGCCGTCCTCGATCCGTGCCCAGTCGTGCTCACGGTGGTAGCGAAGCTCCGCGGGGTAGCTCTCCTCCGCCGCCATCAGCCCTCCCGCTTGTAGATCGGTTTCGTCACGACCCTCGCCCGCCGCTCTCGGCCGCGCACATCGATGCTGAGCTCCGTGCTGGGCGCCGCCTGCTCCGAGGGCACGTAGCCCATCCCGATGCCGCGCTCGAGCATCGGCGAATGCGTTCCGGACGTCACCTCGCCGCCGCCCGCGATCGCCATCCCCTGCCGCGGGATGCCGGTCTCCTCCATGACGAAGGCGACGAGCTTGCGCGCTGAGCCTTCCTCCTTGATCCGGCGTAGCTCTTCGACGCCGGTGAACTCCTTGCCGAGCGCGCACACCCAGCCGAGCCCGGCGGAGATTGCATCCGTATCCGGAGTGATGTCGTTTCCGTGCAGCGGGTAGCAGACCTCGAGCCGCAGGGTGTCGCGAGCGCCGAGCCCGCATGGCACCGCCCCACGCTCCAGCACGCGGTCCCAGAGCGCGACGGCGTCCTCGACCGGGACCATGAGCTCCACGCCCCGTTCGCCGGTGTAGCCCGTGCGGTTGACCATGCACTCGATCCCGTCGAGCTCCGACATCGCCCACGTGAAGGCGGGAGCGTCGTCCAGCCCGAGGCGGTCGATCGAGCGAGGCCCTTGGACCGCGAGCAGCGCGTAGTCGTCGGAGACGTCGCGGACGTCCGAACCGGGAAACTCGCGCTCCTTCAGCCACTCGAAGTCCCGCTCGCGATTCGAGGCATTGACGATCAGCAGGTACCGCCCCTCCTCGAGGCGGTACGCGATCAGGTCATCGATAATCCCGCCGCGCTCGTTCGTCAGCAGCGTGTACTGGGCGTCGCCGGGCTCGAGCCGATCGAGATCGTTCGAGAGCACGAACTGCAGGAACGCGTGTGCCTTCGGGCCCTCGACCTCGAGCTCACCCATGTGCGAGACGTCGAAGATGCCGGAGTCGGTGCGGACGGCGCGATGCTCCGGGATCACGCCTTCGTACTGAACCGGCATTTCCCACCCGGCGAACGGCACCATGCGCGCACCGAGTGCGCGATGCCGCTCGTAGAGCGGTGTCCGGTGGAGCGTCTGCACGACGCCCGGATGCTACAGAGCCGGTTCCGAGCTCAGTCGCGCAGGAAGGACGGGACCTCGAGGACGTCCTTCGGAACCTCGAAGGGTTCCTCGGTCTCGGTCCTCGGCGTCGCAGGCTCCGGCTCTTCGACGGCGGCCCGCCGCCGGCGCCTGTGGGCCCCGGGGCCGAACCCCGTGGCGATCACGGTGACCCGCACCTCGTCCTTGAGCGCCTCGTCGATGACGGCGCCGAAGATCACGTTCGCGTTTTGGTCCGCCGCGCTCGTGACAACCTCGGCCGCCTCGTTGACCTCGAAGAGACCCATCTCGGCCGGCCCGGTGATGTTGAGCAGAATCCCCGTGGCTCCCTCGATCGACGATTCCAGGAGCGGCGAGGAAACGGCCGTGTGCGCGGCCTCGGCGGCCCGGTTCTCGCCCGACGCCGTGCCGATTCCCATCAGGGCCGAGCCGGCCTCGGTCATGATCGCCCGCACGTCCGCGAAGTCGAGGTTGACGATCCCCGGGACGGTGATCAGGTCGGTGATCCCCTGCACGCCCTGCCGGAGGATGTCGTCTGCCATCCGGAAGGCGTCGATGATCGACGTCCGCTTCTCGACGACCTGGAGCAGCCTGTCGTTCTCGATCACGATCAGGGTGTCGACGCGATCGCGAAGCTCCTCGATGCCGATGTGCGCCTGCTCGGCACGACGCCGTCCCTCGAACCCGAACGGCCTCGTGACGACGCCGACCGTAAGTGCGCTCAGGTCCTGCTTGGCGAGCTCCGCGACGATCGGCGCGCCGCCCGTGCCGGTCCCACCACCTTCGCCGGCGGTGATGAACACCATGTCGGCGCCCTTCAGGACCTCCTTGATCTCGTCGCGACTCTCTTCCGCGGCCTTCTTCCCGACTGCTGGGTCGGCGCCCGCACCGAGGCCGCGGGTTGAGTCGGCGCCGATCTGCACCTTGATGTCCGAATCGACAACGAGAAGCGCCTGTGCGTCGGTGTTGGCCGCGACGAACTCGACGCCGCTCAATCCGGCGTCGACCATCCGGTTGACGGCGTTGGAACCTCCGCCTCCGACGCCGACGACCTTGATTACCGCCAGATAGTTGCCTGTCTGGTCACGTACGCTCAACGTCCCTCCACCTCAAGCTCGACTCAAGCTCGCGTCTTTCGCGGCCACGGCAACGCCGCAGCGTACGCCCAGCACCGCCCGCTGTCAACGCCAGGCGCGTGCCCGAGTCTAAGGCTCTAGCTGAGAGTCGAGAGTTGCGCCCGCCACGGGACGGTCGGGAACGGAGACGTCGAGATACGACGCGCTGCTGTTCTCGGCCCGGAGTGCCACGAGGACATGCCGTGCGACCTCGACCTTGACGGCGATCTCCGTAGAGGGTCCGAGGCGCAGCTCGAAGCGGTCGCGGAGGACGACCGTGAGGCCGTGGTCGGCCGACGTGACGTACCACACGCGACGGAAGAACGAGGGAACTTCGGCACGAATCGTTGCGAGTGCTTCCACCCCGCGGGCCGACTCTCCGGCGCGGAGGATCGTCCCAACCTCCGGCTCGACCGATCGCGGAATCCAGACGACCGGCAGCGGCCGGCGCAGGCGTCCTTGCAGCTTCCGAAGCACTCGGCCCTCACCGGAGACGAGCCAGTTTTCATCGGCGCGGCGCAGAACGGCGACGGGGCGCTCGACGCTGACCTGGATGCGCAGGCGGTTCGGGAAGGACCGGTCGTACGCGAGGAGGTGAACGTGCGGCAAAGTTTGCAGCCGCCGGGTGATCGTCGCCTCGTCGACGTCGAGCAGGGTCGTGCCGGCGATGGAAGCGAGCGCGCGTTCGACGACGCGGCTGTGACCCGGAGGCTCGGTCTCGACCTCGATCGATCGCACCGCAAAGACAGCGCTCTCGCGCGCGCCGAAGTAGAGCGCGAACGCCGCCCCCAGCAGCCCGAAGCCGACGGCGACCGAGCGCCCTGAGGGCAGCAGCTGGAGGGCAGGCGACGTCGCCCGCGTCTGCGGGCGTGCAGCGGCAAGCTCTCGTCCCCGGGCCACCGAGCCCAGTTCGCCGCCGCAGGCGCTGCTCCTACACCGCGAGGCCCGGAGGAGGAAGGACGAGGGCGCCGAGCAGCTGAACCTCGTGGTCGAGCGTCACGCCGAACTCCTCGAGCGCGCGTCGCCGTGCCTCGGCTATGAGCGCGATCGCATCCGCGGAGGTCGCGCCGTCGGCGTTCTCGATGAAGTTCGCATGGCGCGGCGAGATCTGCGCGCCCCGGATCCGGTAGCCGCGCAGCCCGCAGGCCTCGAGCATCCTGCCCGCGGTGAGCTCGTGGTCCGGGTTCTTGAACACGCTCCCGAACGTCCGCTTGTTCGTCGGCTGGGCCGCCTTCCGGCGAGCCTGCATCTCGGCAACGGTCCTCTTGATCTCCTCGGTCGGTCTCGGCGCGAGCCCGAGCTCGGCTCGCGCC
>DASZCE010000013.1:0-3276 GCA_035943455.1 Gaiellaceae bacterium
ACCGAGCACGACCGCGTGCACGCCCTCGAGCTCGGCGCGGACGACTACCTGGTGAGGCCGTTCTCGATGAAGGAGCTGGTCGCACGCGTGCGTGCGGCGGCGCGGCGCGGCATCACGGCGGCCGAGCCGCGGCGCGGAGACGCGATCGAGATCGAGGAGCTCCGCCTCGACCCCGCGAACGTGCAGGCGTACGTGGCCGGCGAGAGCGCGGAGCTGACGCCGACCGAGTTCCGGCTCCTGCACGCCCTCGCCGCCGCGAGTCCACGGGTCCTCACGCGCGACGAGCTGCTGCAGAAGATCTGGGGCCGGAGACTGACACGTCGCGACCGGACGGTGGACGTGTTCGTCCGGAAGCTCCGCGAGAAGATCGACGCGCGGGCGCCTCGCCACGTGTTCCTGCACACGCGCTACGGCGTCGGCTACAAGCTCGAACCGCAGCCGAAATAGCTTTTCCACATCTGTGGACAAACCTCGGGGCGCAGCTTCACCCAGCGTTCACGTTTCGAGTGGTAGGACCTGCCGCGATGCGGAGCCGTGTCGGCATCTTCGCAGCGGCCGGCGCGGCGATTGCGGCTGCCGTGGTCCTGGCGGCAATCCGTGTCGGCGAGGTGGGCGGCGCGCTCTCCGACTGGCAGGCGCTCGTCCTCGGCCTCGTGCAAGGAGCGACGGAGCTGCTGCCGATCTCGTCGTCGGGCCACCTCATCCTCGTGCCCTGGCTCGCGGATTGGACCTATCTGAAGCAGAACGACGAGTTCAACCAGACGTTCGACGTCGCCCTCCACCTCGGGACGCTGATCGCCGTCGTCGGCTACTTCTGGCGTGACCTCGGCAGCTATGTCGCCGCCTGGATCCGGTCGGTCCGGCGGCGCTCGATCGCGACCGGCGACGAGCGGGTTGCGTGGTTCTTGTTCGTCGCCACGATCCCGGCGGCGTTAATCGGCGCGGCGGGCGAAGACTTCATCGCCAACCATCTCGGTGAGCCGTGGCAGATCGCCATCTTGCTCGCTGTGTTCGGCGTCGTCCTGTGGATCGCGGATCGGCGGCCTCCGCGGAGAGGGATGGAATCGCTGACGATCCGGCACGCCGTCGTGATCGGCACGGCGCAGGCGGCGGCGCTCGCGCCGGGCGTGTCCCGGTCAGGGGTGACGATCTCCGCCGGCCGCTTCCTCGGCCTCGACCGCGACGCCGCCGCCCGGGTCTCGTTCCTCCTCCTCGTCCCGATGACGCTTGGAGCCATCCTCCTGAAGGGAACGACGGACATGATTCTCGGCGACCTCCCCTCGGGGTGGCACGGCCCGTTCGTCGTCGGCGTGATCGCCGCCGCGGCGAGCGGCCTCGTCGCGATCGAGTTCCTGCTCGGTTTCGTCCGCCGACACACGTACGCCCCGTTCGTTGTGTACCGCCTGCTCGCGGCGGCGGTCGTGCTCCTGATCATCGCGACCGGCGTCCGGAGCGCCAGCTTCTAGCAGGGCGGAAGGGTGCCGTTCCGGCGGGCGGCCTAGAAGACGAGGTAGAGGACTTCCCCGACGAGCGCGGGCTTGTCCGCGTCCTTGATCTCCACCTCGACGCCGACGCGGTACAGGATGCTTTCGCCGCGCCGCTCGCTCCCAACCAGCTTCGCCTTTAGCCGGACCTGGGAGCCCACCGGCACTGGCGCGGTGAACCTCAGCTTCTCGGTGCCGTAGTTGATCCCCATCCGCATATCGGTCACGTTCAGGACCTGCGACATGAAGTACGGCAGCAGGGAAAGGGTGAGGTAGCCGTGGGCGACGGTGGTCCCGAACGGCCCCTGGGCAGCCGCCTCCGGGTCGACATGGATCCACTGGTGGTCGTGCGTCGCCTCGGCGAAGAGATCGATCTGGCGCTGGTCGATCGTCTCCCACTCGCTCATGCCGAGGTCGCGGTCGGTCGCAGCCTCCAGCTCCACGAGGGTCAGCTCGGTCGTCATCGGCCGACCTGCATCGATTGGCCTCCGGCCTTGGCCATCATCGCGACCATGCCCGCCGGCGCCACGCCGTCGGGGAACCGATCCCGCAGCTCCGCCAGCAGCTCGTCCGCGTCCCAGCGGCCCTCGCTCGTCAAGAGCTCACCGGCGTCCCATGGGCGGAGGACGTTGATGGAACCGCCCCAGACGAAGAAGCACTGCCCCGTGATCGCTTGCGCCTCGTCTGCCGAGAGCGCAACGACGAGCGGCGACATGTTCGCCGGGTCGAGCGGATCGAACTCATCGTCGTCCGGCGGAGGAAGATCGCCGAACGTCTCTTCCGTCATTCGCGTGCGCGCATTCGGCGCGAGGCAGTTGACGGTGACGCCGTAGCGGTGCAGCTCCTGCGCCGCAATCAGCGTAAACCCGGCGATCGCGGCCTTCGCCGCGCCGTAGTTCGTCTGGCCGACGTTGCCGAAAACGCCCGAGGGGCTGGACGTGTTGATCACGCGTCCATGAACGGCCTCGCCCGCCTTCGCCCGCTCACGCCAGTAGGCGGCGGCATGGCGCGTGGGGCCGAAGTGGCCCTTCAGATGGACGGCGATCACCGCATCCCATTCGTCCTCCGTCATGTTCACGAGCATCCGGTCGCGCAGAATCCCCGCGTTGTTCACCAAGATGTCGAGCGCCCCGAAGCGCTCGATGGCACCTCGCACGATTTGGTCGGCGGCGCCGAAGTCCGAGACGTCGTCGTAGCTCGCGACGCCCTCGCCGCCCGCCGCGACGATCTCGTTCACGACCGACTGGGCCGGCGTCGCGTCGGTTCCCTCGCCGGTGAGCGAGCCGCCGAGGTCGTTGACCACGACCTTCGCGCCGGCGTTCGCCAGCGCCAGCGCGTGCTCGCGCCCGATCCCCCGGCCCCCGCCCGTGACGATCGCCACCTTCCCGTCGAGCGACGGCATCGAGAGGATCGTACGGTTTCGGACACCTCATCGCCCAGTCGCGGACGCTACGAGCGTCTGGATGACGGTCCCCGGCAACGGAGCGCGGGCCCGACGGCAACAAGTAACAAGTTGTTACTTGAAGGGTCGACCGGCGCCTCCGTCGAGAGTGCCGGGTTCCCGTCGCCAAGTAACAAGTTGTTACTTGATGCGAGCATCTCGGGGCGATAAAGAGCGACGCCTGCTCACGCCGCTGCGCCGACGATTGCGGAGGCCGACACCGGGCGGCCACCCCGTTGACGTCGACGGCGACGCGGCAAAAGTCGCTGCTCACACAGGATAGGCTGAGGTCGTGGACCTCCGTGACAGCCCGGACGAGGCCGCGTTTCGCGACGGCGTTCGGAGCTGGCT
>DASZCE010000014.1:0-2336 GCA_035943455.1 Gaiellaceae bacterium
AGCTGGATCCGCTCGAACGGGACGTCGAACCTGCCCGACGGTGAGGTCTTCACGGGACCCGTGGAGACGAGCGCCGAGGGAACGATCCGATTCACGTTTCCGGCGACGATTCGCGGCCGCCAGGCCGAGGACGTCCGGCTCCGCTTTCGGGGGGGCGAGGTCGTCGAAGCGAGCGCCGCGCGCGGCGAGGCTCTCCTCCGTGAGCTGATCGCGATCGACGACGGCGCCCGGCGCATCGGCGAGTTCGCCTTCGGGTTGAACGAGGCGGTGCCGGGGTACACCGGGAGCCTTCTCATCGACGAGAAGCTGGGGGGCAGCGTCCACCTCGCGCTCGGCCGCTCGATGCCCGGCACCGGCGGCGAGAACGTCTCCGCGTTGCACTGGGACATGGTCTGCGACCTCCGGCCGGGCGGGGAGGTCTACGCCGACGGCGAGCTCGTGTACCGCGACGGCCGGTTTCTGGACGGCCTGGGCTGACCTCGGTCGCCGTCATCGCCGATACGCACATGCCGCGCGGAACGCGCCGGTTGCCCGGCGACTGCCTGGGCCGGCTGAAGGAGGCCGACGTCATCTTCCACGCAGGCGATTTCGTCAGCGCCACGGTGCTCGAGGAGCTCGGGCGGCTCGGACCCGTCGAGGCCGTCGTGGGGAACATGGACGAGCCGGCCCTTCGCGCCGTGCTGCCGACACGGCGGGTGGTCGACGTCGAGGGCGCCCGAATCGGGATGGTCCATGTGGCTGGGCCCGCGGTGGGGCGCGGGGAGCGTCTCGTCGCCGCGTTTCCCGATTGCGACGCCGTCGTCTACGGCCATACGCATGTCGCCGACGTCTCGAGAACCGGCGACGTGTGGGTCCTGAACCCGGGCAGTCCGACGGAGCGGCGGAGCGCCCCCGTCCACTCCATGCTCATGCTCGCGATCGACTCGGGTGAGATCCGCCCCGAACTCGTCACACTTTCTCCTTGACGTGTCGAACGTGTGTTCGGTAGCATGCGGAACACATGTTCGCCAGGGTTCTTTTCGTCACCGTTGCCATCGCCCTCGGGTGGAGCGTTCTCGCGCGCGGGTCCGAGGGCGCCGGCGCAGCGGAGCGATATCGCGTGCGCCCCGGCGACACGCTGTGGTCGATCGCGGCAACGAGGTACCACGGCGATCTCAGGCAGGCGGTGTGGCGCGTTCAGCGTGAGAACGACTTGGGGAGCGCCGTGCTCCAGCCGGGGCAGGTGCTTCTGCTGCCGTGACTCGCGCTAGCCGGCAGCCTGAAGCTCGAGGGCTGGTTCCCTCGCCACGAGGCGCAACGTGCCTCGCCCGAGCGTCGCGAGAAACGCATCCACGACCTCGGGGGCGAACTGCGTGCCGCGCCCGGCCCGGATCTCGTCGATCGCCGCCTGCGTGCTCAGCGCCGCCTGGTAGGGCCGATCGGTGGTCATTGCGTCCCACGCATCCGCGAGGCCCACGATCGCCGCCTCGAGCGGGATGTCGGCACCGGCGAGCCCGTCCGGATAGCCGCGGCCGTCCCACCGCTCGTGGTGGTGCCGGATCGTGGGTACGGCTTCGCGGAGAGGGCCGAGCTTGCCCACGATCCGCGCGCCGGCCTCTGAGTGCTGCTGGATCAGGGCGAACTCCTCGGGCGTCAGGCGAGCGGGCTTCGTCAGCACCGCGTCGGGAACCGCGAGCTTGCCGATGTCGTGGAAGAGCCCGGCGAGGCGCAGCGAATCGAGGCGCTCGCCAGTAAGGCCGAGCTCGGTCCCGATCGCGACAGCGAGCTCCTGAACGCGGAGCGAGTGCCCTGCGGTGTACGGGTCCTTGGCCTCGACGGTGGCGTTGAGGCTCTCGATCGCTTCGAGGCTGTTCTCGCGCAGGCGGGCATAGGACTCCATCAGCTGCTTGGAGCGCGCCCGAAGCTTGTCGGTCTGGCGTGTGAGGGTCGTCGAGGCTCCACGAACGAGCACGAGCAGGAGGGCCCAGACGACGGCGAAGATGGCGACCGTCGTCATCCAGATCACGCGCTTGCCGCGTGCGATCGATGCGTTGATCGACCGGGCGTCGGCGTAGATCTCGTAGACGCCGACGACCCGCCTTCCAGCCCGGATCGGCGCGTAGATCTCGATCGCCCGCTCGACGCCGAGCCCCGCCTCCGCCTCGTCTTCCGCCTCCCCGAGGCGCTCGAGCTCCGCTTCGGCGGTGCCCGTTTCCACGACCTCCTCGATGTGGTGCGTAGCGGGGAACCGCTTTCCGATCCGCTCGGGGGCGACATTCGTCCAGGCAAGGACGCCGTCGGCACGCCAGACCTTGACGCTGAAGATGTCCGGACGCGAGCCGAGGTCGCTCTCGATC
>DASZCE010000015.1:0-5554 GCA_035943455.1 Gaiellaceae bacterium
CCAGGACTTTCGAGGCTCCCCGGGTTGGACTCGAACCAACAACCCTCCGGTTAACAGCCGGATGCTCTGCCAATTGAGCTACCGGGGAACGCGGTAGCAGCGGCCGCATGATAGCGACGGTGTGATTAGGCCAGCTCGGCGACGGCCTCCCTGATTTCCAGGAGCTTCCTTTGCAAATCGGCCGTCTGCTCGAGATCTGCGGTCGAGAGCTGGCGCCGCAGGTGCCGCTCGCGCAGGCGAAGCAGGAGCTCCTTTGCGGTCGTCTCGTCAATCGCTTCGGCCGCAGCGACGGCGTCCAGCTCGGCCAGCGCTCCGCCTGACTCGTTTCTCAGGAGCGCTGCCCGCAGCTGCCGGTGGTGGTCGTTGTCGAAGTGCTCCGGAGTGAGCTTGGCGAGTGCGCCCCGTAGGTCCGGGAACGCAAAGCATGCAGCCAACACGTCCCGCTCGAGCCTGTCGCCTGCTTCGAGCACGCGTGTCGAGAGAGCCGCGGGCGTCGTCGCCGAGGCCCGCGCCTGAAGCTGCACGGTCATACCGAGCTTGTCGTTCGCATAGCGCCAGGCTTCCTGTCGCTCCGGCGAATCCTCGAACCGGTTCAGCGTCTCCCGCGCTCGCTCGAACGCGTCCTGCCGGTCGCCGGCCCGCTCGATCTCGAGGCGGACGCGATAGACGACGTATCTCTCCGCGTCGCCAAGCCGTAGCTGGAACCGCTCGGGCTCGTCGGCCGGATCGGTAGCCGGCGGTAGCGTCACCACTCGCACGTCGAACCCGCGAGCCGCCGCGAGCTCCATCCCTCGCAGCGTGGCCGTTTCACCCGCTGCATCCGCGTCGAAACAGAGGTAGATCCGCCGGGTCAGCCGTTGCAGTTCCCGTAGCTGCTCGTCCGTCAGGGCCGTCCCCATCGCCGCGACGACGGGCTCGAACCCGGCCTGGCGGAGCGCGATCACGTCCGTGTTCCCCTCGACGACCACGGCCCGTTCCTGCTTCGCGATCGCCGGCCGAGCGAGGTTGAGCCCGTAGAGAAGCGCCGACTTGTGGAACAGCTCGCCCTCCGGGGAGTTCACGTACTTCCCGCGCAGCGGATCGTCGTCCCGAAGCTTGCGGGCCTGGAACCCGACGATCCGGCCGCGCGCGTCGGCGAGCGGGAACATCAGCCGCTGGGGGAAGTAGTCGTTCCCTCGCGCGTTCGTGAGCCCGGCCTCGCGCAGCTCGTCGCGAGTGAAGCCCTTTTGCCGCGCCTTCTCCGCAAGACCGCTCCCGGGCGAAAGCCCGAGCCGGAACTCTCGGCACACCGGCTCGCGGAGGCCGCGTCGCTCGAGGTAGGCTCGGAGGGGCGCGCCAGCAGCTGTCTCCCACAGATGGCGCTCATAGAAGGACGCCGCTTGGTTGAGCACGGCGTAGAGGCGGTCACGGCGCTTGCGTGACGCCTCGAACTGCGGCGAAAGCTCCTCGTACTCGAGCGGAACACGGAAGCGTTCCGCGAGCCACTCGACCGCCTCCGCAAAGTCGAGTTGCTCAGTCTCCCGGACGAAGGTGATCACGTCGCCGCCTTTGCCGCAGCCGAAGCAGTAGAAGAGCTTGTCGTGCGGATTGACCGAGAAGCTCGGCGTCCGCTCCTCGTGGAAGGGACACCGGCCCGTGTAGCGGGCGCCCGCCTTGCGGAGCTGCGTTCGTCCGGATACGACCTCGACCATGTCAGCGGCGTCGACCGTCGCGCGGACCGACTCCTCCTTGATCCTCGGCATCAGATCTGCTCCCCGTAGGTGAGCGCGAACCGGTCGGTCATGCCGGCGAGGTAGTCAGCGAGGCGCTCGGGGAGGTCCCCGTGGCCGTCGGGTAACTGGTCCGGATTCGCGAGCAGGTGATCGAAGATACGCGCGACGACCGTGCGCGCCTCGTCATGCTGCTCCTGCGTGTGCGGGCCGAGGTAGACGCGGTCGAACATGAAGGACCGCAGCGAGAGCATGGCGCCGCCGACGTCCTCGCTCTGTCGGATGTCCCCCGCCTCCTGCGACGTCTCGACGAGATCGTGAACGAGCCGGTCGATGCGCCGCGCGCCGGTCTCCCCGAGCAGCTCGATCTCGTCCCGCGGAAGCTCATCGGGAGACAGGACTCCGGCAGCGACAGCGTCGTCGATGTCGTGGTTGATGTAGGCGACGCGGTCGACGATTCTGACGATCTTGCCCTCGAGCGTCGCGGGCTCGACGGCGCCCGTGTGGTTGAGAATTCCGTCCCGCACCTCCTCGGTCAGGTTCAGACCTCGACCGTCACGCTCGAGTAGGTCGACGGTCCGGAGCGAGTGCTCGTTGTGCCGGAAGCCAAGGCCGAAGTGCTCGCGCAGTTCGCGATCGAGCGCGGCCTCACCCGTGTGCCCGAAGGGCGTGTGGCCGAGGTCGTGGCCGAGTCCGATTGCCTCCACGAGGTCTTCGTTCAGCCCGAGCGCTCGCGCGACCCCTCGCGAGATGCCGGTCGTCTCCAAGGTATGCGTGAGCCGCGTCCGGAAGTGGTCGTGCGCCGGGTCGATCCAGACCTGCGTCTTGTTCCGAAGCCGCCGAAACGCCTTCGAATGGACGATGCGGTCGCGGTCGCGCTGGAACGGCGTCCGCAGCCGGCATGGCTCTTCCTCACGAGCGCGCCCGCGCGTCTCATACGAGCGAACGGCGAGGGGGGAGAGCCATTGCTCTTCGTGTTCGCGCACACGCATCTCGAAGGTGTCAGCGACTCTCCCGGCGAGCTCGAGCACGTTGGCAAGGCTAGTGGTTCACTCGGCCGCCGGAATCGGCGAGCGGCCGGGTGCGTCGGGCCCCATCCCTAACCCCCACCCTCCCAGGGGCGGGGGCCGGATCTCCACCGTAGCCGTGGCTTGCACGCGGGAGTGCGCCGGTTTTGCGCCGAATGTGCGCCGAGCTTTCCCCCGGCTCAGATGATGATCGGAACGGTGCCGCCGTCGGCGCTCCATGCCGCCCCGGTCACGTACGACGCCCGTTCGGAGCACAGGAACGCGATCACGGCTGCGATCTCTCCTGGCTCCGCAAGACGGCCCAACGGGCGGCCTCGTCCTACGGCCTCCAGCACCTCGGCCCGCGTCTTTCCCGAGCGCTCGGCCTGTTGGTCGGCGAGCCCGCCGTCGCCGAGCCACGCGTCGGTCGCCGTCGGTCCTGGTGCGACCGCGTTACAGCGAATGCCGTCGCGCGCGTAGACGTCGGCGACGAGCCGCGACAACGACAGCACGGCGGCCTTCGTCACGGAGTAGTTCGGCATCGCCGTCGACGGCCGCTTTCCGGACGTGGACGAAACGTTCACGATCACGCCGCTCCCCCGCTGACGCATTCCAGGCAACGCGGCTCGGATCGTGCGCACGTAGCTCATCACGTTGAGCTGCCACATCTCGTCCCATTGCTGATCGGAGACGTCTTCGAACGAGAGCTGGTACGCGATGCCCACGTTGTTGACCAACACCTCGACCGGGCCCACCTCCGCCGTCGCCTCGGTGATCAGCGCCTCGGGGGCCGCGGGTTCCGCCAGGTCGCAGACGACGCCGAGCGCCGCGCCAACCTCCTTGCGCGCCCGCTCGACCCTTGCCGATTCGCGGCCGGTAACCACCACACGAGCGCCTTCTTCCGCGAGGAGCCGGGCGGCTTCCCGACCGATCCCTGCAGTGGACCCGGTGACGACGCAGACGCGCTCGCGCAGGCCCAGGTCCATGGCCGGTTAGCGTATCGCCGGTGACGACGATTCTCCTCGCACGCCATGGCGAGAGCGACTGGAACCGCGCGCGGCGCTGGCAGGGATGGGCGGACCGGCCTCTCACTGCCCGCGGGCGGCAGCAGGCACGCGATCTCGCCGCCCGTCTGGGGAACACCGAGCTCGACGCGGTCTATTCCAGCGACCTCCAGCGTGCCCGCGAGACCGCCGATATCGTCGCCCAAAGCAGGGGGTTGACTGTCGAGACGACTGCCGACCTGCGCGAGGTCGACGTCGGCTCGTGGTCGGGCCTCACTCGTGCTGAGGCGGAGGCACGCTACCCGGAGTTGTACGCGCGCTGGCTCCAGGGCGGCGAAGGGTGGGACGACGGCGAGTCCTATGAGGAGATGAGCCGGCGCGTCATCGGCGCGATCCTTCGAATCGCGAGGAGGCGCGACGGACAGCGTGTCCTGGTCGTCGCTCACGGCGGATCGATCCGGGCCGTACATGCGGCAGCACTCGGGGTCGACGTACACACATATCGCCGGATTCAGCGCGTCGAGCCCAACGCAACCCTTTCGGCGGTCTGCGTCGAGGACGCACGGCTGACCGAGCTCTGCCGCACCGACGAGCTCGATGAATTCCTCATTCGGGACCAGGAACGTCGGCGGGAAGCCGCTCTACGGCCACCCACCCCGGCCGGGTGATCCCGCGGATCTAGACTGATCGGGCGTGGACGACTACACGAGCAAGTACAAGGGCGAGCAGGTTGAAGTCGCACTCTTCGGCGGGGATTACCAGGAAGGGGTGCTGACCGCGTACTGCGCGATCGACGACGTTGCCCACCTGGAGCTCAACGGGCACATCTTGATCCCCCTTCAGAACATCGCCTCGCTGCACTGCACGAGCCGCTGCGACGCGCCCCAGCCCGATTGGCCGCCTCGCGGCTTCGCCGAGGACGAGCGCGAAGACGACAGCTGACCGCAGCAGCCGCGCTCAACTTCCTCAAAACTTGGCTGCTTCTCGCCGGAACTTGCGCGCTTCTGGGCGCTCTGGGCTGGGCGCTCGGCGGCTACCGGCTGCTTTCGATCTTCGTGTTCTGCGGGCTGCTTGCCGGCGCCGCGGTCTATTGGTACTCCGATCGCATGGTGCTCGGACTCGTGGGCGCGCGTCCGCTCGCAGAGGCCGAAGCTCCTCGCTACATCTCGGCCGTGGAACGGCTCGCCGCGCGCGCACGCGTCCCGCGGCCGCGCCTCTATCTGATCCGCGACCCGTATCCGCGGGCGCTTTCGGCCGGGCGCGGCGGCCGCGGCCAGACGATCGCGATCAGCACGGGCCTGCTCGTCGCGCTCGCCCCGGCTGAGTTGGAGGGCGTACTCGCCCATGAGATCGCGCACGCGCAACGGCGTGACGTCCTCGTGCAGACGACGGCGGCCGTCGTCGCAGCAACACTTCTCGAACTGAGCCGGCTCGGCGGCTGGTTTCAGCGCGCGCTTCTCTTCGTCCTCGGACCAATCGCATCGGCGATCGTCCAGGGCATGCTCTCGCCACGTCGCGAATTCGCGGCTGATCGTCAGGCCGCAGAGCTCTGCGAATCGCCGCACGGCCTCGCGGATGCCTTGATGCGGCTCGACCAAGCGGCGGAGCTGGTCTCGTTCGCGGGCAATCCTGCGACGGCGCCGCTGCATGTCGTCGACCCGTTCGAACAGCGCGGCCTCGGAGCGCTCTTCTCCACCCATCCGCCCGTCGTCGATCGCGTGCGCCGGCTACGCGCACTCGACCCGGACCAAAAAAGTAGGGCCCCGTAGGGCCCTAGAAGAATTCGGCGGCGACCTACTCTCCCGGGAGGTTTCCCTCCGAGTACCATCGGCGC
>DASZCE010000016.1:0-3638 GCA_035943455.1 Gaiellaceae bacterium
AGCCGTATCCGGACACCATGTCGGTTGCGACCGATTCGCCGCCTCTCCATGAGGGTGACACCTACTGTGCCCGTGTACGCGCGCGGAGCAACCGCGCCAACCCGGGAGGCGACGTCTACGGCGATTACACGTACGTCGTCAACGGCAAGACAGCGCTGCTCCCCGGACCGGCCTTCACCTGGCTCGGATACCCGATTGGAGGATCATGTTCGCCGTCGTGCAATCCGGGCTACCTCGGGGCCGGCGACTACGTCACTCCAGCGACCGGAACGGTGTCCCCGCGCACCCCGTACTTCACCTGGAAGCCGATCGACGGCAAGGCGAGCTACTTCGTCCTCGTGGCGAAGGATGCGCAGTTCAGCAACCTCGTCGACTACGCGTTCACGAAGCTTCCCGTGTACTCGCCGCGGAGCCTGTTCCGGCCGACGAGCTATCCCGACGAGACGACGTCCTACTACTGGGCCGTCCTCCCCGCAACAGGCGCCAATGGAAGCGAAGCCGTCGGAAATCCGCTCCAAGCCGCGGCGCAGACGTTCGAGAAGCGGTCGACGCCCCCGACGCAGCTGGACCCGGCAGGTGACGCAGACGTCGCCGGTCATGCGACGTTCGCGTGGAGCTCGGTCGAAGGGGCGCGTCGCTATCGGCTCCAGGTGTCTGATGACGATCGTTTCGGCGCCACCTCACTGCTCGAAGACATCGTCACCGACTCGACGGCGTACACGAGCAACACGACCTACCCCGCGGACACGCGGCTCTACTGGCGCGTCCGAGCTGACGACGAAAACCTCATCGGGCTCACGTGGTCGCCGACGAGAACGTTCCGGAAGCGTCTCGAGACACCCAGGGTCAGTCCGACGAATCCCACGCGGGGCGACTACATCCCGACGTGGACCTGGGACCCCGTCCCCGGCGCCGTCTCGTACGACGTCCACGTCGACCTCCCTGACGGCACCGAGCGCCTGCTCAACATCCGCTCGGCGGCGCTCACGCCGATCGTGATGTACGGCACCGGCGTCTTCCGCTGGAGCGTGCGCGCGAACTTCCCGAAGCAGCCGTTCGGGACGGTCGCCGGGCCGTTCTCCGAGACGCACGTCTTCACGCGTACGATCGCGGAGCCGACGGGAGTACGTTCGGACAACGCGAGGAACTACCCGTTGCTCCTGTGGGATCCCAAGCCGGGGCCGAAGAGCTACCTGCTTCAGATCTCGACGAGGCCGGACTTCGCCAAGCTGGTCGAGAGCGTCGCGACTGACAACACGAGCTATGCGCCGCTGCTGAAGCACACGGCGTACTCAGGGGACACGCCACTCTACTGGCGTATCGCCGCCGTGGACGAAGGCCGTAACGTCGGCGATTGGAGCCCGACGCAGCGGATCGGCGTCGTTCGGCGGATGCGGCTCAGCGCCCGCGGGACGCCGAAGCGCAAGCAAACGCGGTCGATCGTGATCACGGTGCGCAGCGGCGCGAACAGTCCGATCGCCGGCGCAACCGTACGCGTCTCGGGCGCGGGGGCACGAAGGATGGCCCGACGGACGAATCGGCGGGGAATCGCGACGTTCCAGGTTCGGGCGCGGCTTCGTGGTGCGATCGTCTTCCGCGCGACGAAGAGCGGCTACCAGTCCGCCACCTTGCGGCTGCGAGTGCGCTAGCCGCGCCCACGTGGGGCCCGGATCGCGGCCCGGGCCCCACACACCACAGGTCTAGGCCGCCCGAGGAGCAGCCGATAGCCCAGGTATGCTCCTGGAAGCGTTGCTGTGAGCGCCGGCCTCGTCACCGGTCTGATTGCACTTGGTGCCGGTGCGATCGCGCTCTGGATCGACGTTCGCTTTCCGCGGCTCGCTCCCGTGGAACTGGCGAAGGTGATGCTCCACGTGATGGCTTCGCTTGCCCTCGGCTACGCCGTGAGCCCGGCGTTTCAGGCGATCGTTGCGCGCGAGGATCCGCGCCTCACGCTCCTCGCCGTCTTCGGGCTCGGATTCCCGGCAATCGTCTACTGCTTGCTCGCAGGCGTCTGGACGATCCGGTTCGCCCAGCGCGGGCTGAGCGGACATCTCCGCTGATCCCGGCTCTGCGCCGTCGCTAACGGTTCGTCGCGCGCTCCCCGCAGAGGCCCGGACTCTCGCAGGACGAGTGGTCGGTGACCTCGATCTTCCGATTGCCGTTGCTGTCCTGGTAGAGCCGGAACTTCACCCAGGCCGTGTTGTTGTCGTAGTTGCTCTCGACGAAGCGGCGGGCGTAGTTCGCGGTGCTGACGAGGTAGTAATCGTCCGCCTCCCGCACTCCGGTCATGTCGAGCTGCTGGCCCTCCGTCGACTGGTGGTACTGGTCGACCCAGCCGCTCTGGATCCCCTGGAAGCTCCGGTAGCAGTCGAAGAACGTGCGCTCCGCCGTGCGGGCGTTGTCGTCGAGCTTGTACCAGTCGATCAGGCAGAACGTCGTCTTGATCGAGAGGCCGCCGACGACCGGCCCCGTCGGGCTGCCCTTGTGGACCTCGAACAGCGCCACGTCGCCGATGTGCCAGTGGTTATGGGCGGGGTGATAGACGAACGAGCCGCCGAAGTGCTCGGAGACGACGTTGTAACACTCGGTCACCTGCTTCGGCTGCTCCCCGCACTTGTAGTACGCGTTGGAGTCGCGGATCTCCTGGATGGCGCTGGTCGTGTCGACCGCGAATTCGAGGGGCGGGTCCGGCCGCAGCGCCCACGGGCCTGGGCCGGTGTTGGCGATGCCGTTCGCGAAGCGGAGCGTGTCCTGCTGATGCTCGTTGACGAGCTGCAGGTGTGCAGGAACGACGGTGCGCATGTCGGGAAGCAGGCCAACGCCTGTCGGAGACTTGCCTCCCTGCCCCACGCTCGCCATCCCGAGCGCGAGAGCCCCCGCACTCAGCAGCAACAGACTAAGACGACGCATTCGAGTCCTCCCCTTCCTCGGTCGAGATCGTGGGGGCATCTAAATCACATTGGGGCAACCTTCGCAACCCTGGTGGTTCCCGCTTGAAATTGCGGCTGCCTGACCCGTACCGTTGACTCCATGGAGGGGTTTGACGTCGAGCTCCGCGGTGTCACCAAGCGGTTCGACGACGTCGTGGCGGTCGACGACCTCGACCTCGCGGTGCGCAAGGGCGAGTTCCTGTCGCTCCTCGGCTCCTCAGGCTGCGGCAAGACGACCACTCTTCGGCTGATCGCAGGCTTCGAGCGCCCCGACGAGGGCGAGATCCTGATCGACGGCGCCGACGTTGGTCCGCTGCCGCCGTACCGGCGCGACGTCAACACCGTCTTCCAGAGCTATGCGCTCTTCCCGCACCTGACGGTGATCCAGAACGTCGCCTACGGACTGAAGCAGCGAGGGCTACGCAAACAGGCTCGAGAGACGCGCGCACACGAGCTGCTTCGGCTCGTCAAGCTCGAGCACCTCGCGACTCGCAAGCCACGGCAGCTCTCCGGTGGACAGCAGCAGCGGGTCGCGCTCGCGAGGGCGCTCGTCCTGGAGCCGAAGGTTCTGCTCCTCGACGAGCCGCTCGGAGCGCTCGATCTCAAGGTCCGAAAGCAGCTCCAGATCGAGCTCAAGCGGATCCAGCACTCGGTCGGGATCACTTTCGTGTACGTGACCCACGATCAGGAGGAAGCGCTGGTGATGTC
>DASZCE010000017.1:0-1531 GCA_035943455.1 Gaiellaceae bacterium
GGGTCGCCTCGCGCGCGCGGTCACACTCGGCACGGTCGTCCTTCTCTTGGCCGCCCCGGCCGCGTTCGCGGCGATCACGGTCACCCGCGCCGAGCTGAACGCCGGGCAGCTCCGCGTCGAGGGAACGGGCGCCGCGCCGAACGCGACGATCACGATCGACGGCACGCCGATGGGGACGGCGGCCTCGGACGGTCGCTTCCGCATCGAGCGCTCCGGCTTCAGCTCGTCGACGTGCGTGATCACGGTCAGCGATGGGGCGTCGTCGGCACAGGCGACGCTCTCCGGCTGCACGCCGGCCGGCGGAACGCCGCCGCCGCCTCCTCCGCCGTCGCCCCCGCCGGCCGCGGCGAGCTTCCAGGGGCTCGGCACGATTGCGGGCTGGTCACAGAGTCAGGCGTGGGGTGTCTCCGGAGACGGGAAGGTCGTTGTCGGTCAGCTCTCGCGGCTCGGCTCCGACACGCGCGCGTTCCGCTGGACCGCCAGCGCCGGCATGCAGGATCTGGGCACGCTCGGCGGCGCGAACAGCGAGGCGTACGCCGCGTCGGGCGACGGCGCCGTGATCGTCGGCCGGGCGACCAACACCTCCGGCAACTACCGCCCGTTCCGCTGGACGCCGACCGGCGGCATGCAGGAGCTGCCGAGCTCGCCGCCGGAGTTCGTGAGCGGCGACGCAACGGACGTCTCCGCCGACGGAAACTCGGTCGTCGGCCTCTTCGGCTTCGCGGAGCGCTGGACCGCGACCGGCGGGCTCGAGGATCTGGGCAGCTTCTCGTCGCTCGGCATCTCCTCCGACGGCCAAGTCGTCGTAGGGAACAACAACAGCAACACCGACAACCGTCACGCGGTCCGCTGGACGACGGCGGGCGGCCTGCAGGACCTCGGCACCGTCGGCGGCACGGAGAGCTTCGCCGAGGACGCTTCCGCCAACGGCTCCGTTGTCGTCGGCCAGTCGCGCGACGCGACGCCGTGGGGGTTCTGGAAGGCCTTTCGCTGGACGGCGGCGACCGGCATGCGCGACATCGGCACGCTCGGCGGGCCGATGGCGGCCGCCTACAACGTCTCCGACGACGGCTCCGTGGTCGTCGGGCGAGCGCTCACGAACAGCAGCTCCGCCTCTGATCGCGCCTTTCGCTGGACGACGAAGAAGGGCATGCAGAACCTCCAGCAGCTCTTGCAGAACGCCGGCGTGACGTCGGTCAGCGGCTGGATCCTGCTCGGTGCGACGGGTGTCTCGGCTGACGGCACCGTGATCGTCGGCGAGGGGATCAACCCGGCGAAGCAACGCGAGGCATTCCGCGCGGTGCTGCCGCTGCCCTAGAGCTCAGCAATCCGGAGGAACGCGCAGCGCGGGAGCGCGAGCAAGGCAATCTCTAGAGCAGTCGTTCCCGCCGGGATCCACTCGAGGTCTGTTGCCTTCTCCGCAAACAGGTCGACTAAACACCCACGACGCAGGCCCTTCCGCCCCGCCGCGCCCGGCCGGAGGAGACGCGCCTCGTGCGGGCGATCCTCTTGGTGGTGGATAGCCCCGAGG
>DASZCE010000018.1:0-11628 GCA_035943455.1 Gaiellaceae bacterium
GACGGTGCGGGCGTTGGAGGCCGGCAAGCACGTGCTGTGCGAGAAGCCCTTCTCCCGGCGCCCGGACGACGTGGAGCGCGCGTTCGATCTCGCGGAGTCCGCGGGCCTCGTGCTGTCCGAAGGCTTCATGTATCGCCACCACCCCCAGACGGCAAAGCTCGCCGAGCTGGTGGCGGAGGGGGCGCTCGGTCGGCTGCGGCTTGTGCGTGCGGCGTTCAGCTTTCCGCTTGCGGCCGTCCACGGGCCCGAGGACACGCGGTTCCGGCCCGAGCTCGACGGCGGCGCGCTGATGGACGTCGGCTGCTACTGCGTCAACACCATCCGGTTCCTCGCAGGTGAGCCCGAGCGCGTCTCGGGCGAACAGGTCGTCGGGCCGAGCGGCGTCGACGTCGTCTTCGCGGCCACGCTCTCGCTCGCCGACGACGTCGTCGGCCATTTCGACTGCGCGTTCGTGACGCCTCGCCGCGGCGAGCTCGAGATCGTCGGCGAAGACGGCGTCCTTGCCGTCGCCGATCCGTGGCACATCTACGAGCCCGGCATCGAGCTGCGACGCGCGGAGGGCGCCGAGCAGATCGCCGTCGAGCGTGCCAACTCCTACCGGCTCGAGCTCGAGAACGTCGGCGACGCCATCCGCGGCGAGGCGCCGCTCCTCCTCGGACGTGATGACGCAGTCGGCCAGGCGCGCGCGATCGAAGCCCTCTACCGGGCCGCCGAAGCGGCGGCTCCCGTGCCGGTATGACGTACGTCCCGGCGGACGAACGTTACGAGCGCATGGGCTACCGCCGCTGCGGTCGAAGCGGCCTGCAGCTCCCCGAGATCTCGCTCGGGCTCTGGAACAACTTCGGGGATGACCGGCCGTTGGAGTCGGGACGCGCGATCCTCCGCCGCGCCTTCGACATCGGGATCACGCACTTCGACCTCGCCAACAACTACGGGCCGCCGTACGGCTCCGCGGAGGAGACCTTCGGGCGCGTCTTCCGCGCCGATCTCGTGCCGTTCCGCGACGAGCTGATCATCTCGACCAAGGCGGGCTGGGATATGTGGCCCGGCCCCTACGGCAACTGGGGCTCGCGGAAGTACTTGCTCGCGAGCCTCGACCAGAGCCTCCGCCGGATGGGCCTCGACTACGTCGACATCTTCTACTCCCACCGCTTCGACCCGGAGACGCCGCTCGAGGAGACAATGGGCGCCCTTGATACGGCCGTCCGCCAGGGGAAGGCGCTCTACGCGGGCATCTCGTCCTACTCCGCGGCGAAGACCTCCGAAGCCGCTGCGATTCTGCGCGAGCTCGGAACGCGGCTCCTGATCCATCAGCCGTCGTACTCGATGCTCAACCGCTGGATCGAGGAGGCGCTGCTCGACACCCTCGGTCAGCTCGGGATCGGCTGCATCGTCTTCTCGCCGCTCGCGCAGGGAATGCTGACCGACAAGTATCTGAACGGGATTCCGGAAGGGTCGCGCGCCGCCCGTCACCTCACGCTTCCGCCGGATCTGATCACCGAGGAGACGCTCGAGAAGATTCGCTCGCTGAACGACATCGCCGCCGGGCGGGGTCAGAGCCTTGCCCAGATGGCGCTGGCCTGGACCCTGCGCGACCCGCGAGTGACGTCGGCAGTGATCGGAGCGAGCAGCGTCGAGCAGCTCGAGGCGAACGCTGCGGCGCTCGACCTGCTCGACTTTACGGAAGACGAGCTGGCCGAGATCGATCGGTTCGCGACCGAGAGCGGGATCAACCTCTGGGCCGCGTCCAGTCGCGAGTAGCGAGCTGCCGGCGTCGCTCGCCCCACCCGCCATCGTGGCGCCGGCGCCGTACGAGATCTCGTTCGGGCGGATTGCCGGTCGAGTCACTCCCGGGGTAAACCTGCTTCTCGTCCGCGTGGGTGAGCGGGTCGTGGCGAAGCGTGATCTGATCGGAGGGAGGACGAGGTTCGATTTCCACGTCGAGCTCCCGCTTCGCGACGTCGTGCTGACCGTGACGGCGCTCGACGATCGGGGCCGTCGCTCCTCGACGAAGGTGGGTCCGGTGTTCGGGCTGCCTCGAGCGGCGGCGCCAAGGGCCCCGCCACGCCGGAGCCACCCGGACGCCCGACTCGGCCGCGCGATCCGGGACCTCGCCGAGGCATTTCCCAGGACCTGCGCGATCTTCGTCCAGGACCTGCGCAGCGACGCGCGCGCCGCGTGGAACGCCGACGTCGCCTTCCCGGCCGCGTCGACGCTCAAGGCGGCGATCGCGCTCGAGGTCCTGCGCGTTTACCGCGGCAAACCGCCGCGTGGCGGCCACGTCGATCGCCTGCTCCGCGAGATGCTGATCCCGTCCGACGACCGCGCGGCCAACGAGCTCCTCACCTGGCTCGGCGGCTCGACCAGTGGAGGCTCGGCGCAGGTGAACAGCACGTTACGGGCGCTCGGGCTTCGCAACACGGACATGTACGGCGGCTACCAGGTGGAGGCGAACGTGCCGCGTTTCGTCGGCAAGCGGACGACAGCGTCGGACTTCGGACGGCTGCTCCGGCAGCTGCATCTGGCTGCAGGAGGCAAGGGGCTGCTCGCGCGGCGCTTCCGCGGCAGCTTCGTTCCGGCGGACGCTCGCTTCCTGCTCTACCTGCTCGTCCACGCCAGGCCGAGCTGGCTCGACCGGTTTCTCGGGCGCGACCAGGTCGCCGTCGCTCACAAGCCGGGCTGGATCAGGCGGGCCCGCCATGACGGAGGCGTCGTCTACTGGCGGGGCGGCGCTTTCGTGGCCGTGGTCATGACGTGGGATCCGCGCGGCGTCGGCGCCTCGTCGGAGCTCCTCGCGGGAAGGGTGGCACGGGCTGCGCTCGCGCGCTTCAAAGGGAGCGTTGCCAAGCCGAGGAGGGCTACGCGTCGAGTTGCGGATCTGGAAGGAAGCGGCGCGGGACGATCCACGGCCGCATCCCGATCACGATGGCGGCGACGATCCCGAGGCCGATGACGACGTCGCCGATCGAGTACACGTTGCCGAACGGAATCCACCCAGGCACCGCCCACCGGTCGACAAGCGCTGCGAGGTGCGGGTCGGCGAGGGAGATGCTGTTGTTGCGCAGCTCGTAGGAGAGTCCTGCGGCATCAAGCGCGCCTCGCGTTACAGGCATGTGGCCGCCGTTTGCGGCAATCGCGACGAGGTTGCAGAGCTGGCCAATCCCAACGACGGCGAGCCCCGGGATCCTCACGTTCCGCACCACCACGGCACCGAGCGCGGCGTACGACGCGACCCAGAGGATGCTGGCGACGCGGTCCGCTGTCGACCACGGGAGCACTCCGGACGGAAAGGCGACGAGCTGAAGGGCGATCGCGAGGTACGCGAGCCACCACGAGCGGATCCGAAGATGGCCAAGCGCACTGATCCGACCGCCCAAAAGCACGCCGATCAGGAGGCCGGCGGCGACGAAGTTCAAGAAGACCATGCGGGTGCTGCGGCGACGGCTCGCGGTCGTGGTTTGGCGAGACGCCGCTCGAGCGCAGCGACGACGAGCGGGTCGAACTGGGTACCGGCATGCTCGCGCAGCTCCTGCATCGCCGCCTCGGTCGAGATCGCGGCGCTGTAGGCACGCTCCGTCGTCATCGCCTCGAAGGCGTCCGCGACGAGAAGAATGCGGGACGCAAACGGGATCTCCGCGCCCGCGAGCCCGGCTGGATACCCCTTCCCGTCCCAGCGCTCGTGGTGGTGCAGGATCCAGGTGTCGATCGGCTCCAGGTCGTGCGCATGGAGCAGGTCGTAGGCGATCTGCGGATGCTTCTTGATGAGCTCGGTCTCGGCGCGATCGAGCGGGCCGGGCTTGTTCAGGACGCTGTCCGGGATCGCGATCTTGCCGAGGTCGTGAAGGAGTCCGGCGAGGCGAAGATCCGCGAGCTCCTCCTCGTCGAGTCCGAACATGGAACCGATCTCGTGGGCGAGCGCGGAGACGGCCTGCGAGTGCCGGCCGGTGTACATGTCGCGTGACTCGACCACCGAGAGCAAGCGCTCCAGTGCGAGCACGCGGCGGTCATGCCCAGAGACCGTCGTGTCGTGAGGGGCCGCGTCTGTGTAGATGCTCGAGCGATTCTTGCCGTTGCGCTTGCTCCAATAGAGGGCGAGGTCCGCTCGCTTCTTGAGGATCGCTGCGTCCTGGGCGTGCGTCGGAAAGCTGGCGATCCCGCTGCTGAAGGTCAGGATCTCAGGGACTGCGGCCGGTTGGGCCTCTGCAAACCGCTGCCGCAGCTCGCCGACGAGGCGCGCCGCCGTTGCAGGACCGCCGGGGATCGCGATGGCGAGCTCGTCGCCTCCGAGGCGGTAGCCGCGTCCGGGGGCGAGTTGCTCGACGAGCCGGCCGAGGATGACGAGGACAGCATCTCCGGCGGGATGACCGTGCCGGTCGTTGACCCGCTTGAAGCGGTCGACGTCGATCAGGCACAAACTCACGGACGCTCCCGTCTTCCGCGCGTCGGTAAGGGCGTTCACGATCTCGTCCTGGTAGGCGCGGTGGTTCTTGAGGCCGGTGAGGCTGTCGGTCGACGCAGCCCGGAGCGCCACGCGGCTTCGCACGGCCGAGCGCTGATACTGGTTGAGGGCGAACAGCGGCGCTCCCACGAGGAGGAGCAGCGGCGGCGAGAGCTCCCAGAAGATGACGCCCTGCGGCGCGATGAACGCCATGATCGAGAACACGAGACCCGAGTGGCGTAGATGGTCGGCCAGCACGTCTCGGGCTCGTTCGCCTGATGCCAGCGCCATCGCGACGCAGACGAGAACGACATTCATGAAGACGAAGATCCCGCCCGATACGACAATCAAGGCGGTGAGTGCCCCGTAGCCCATCTCGAGGCCGTGCTCGTCGCTGAAGGCGGTGGGCAGCGAGGCCACGGCGGCCGCGATCCCGTACCCCGCGCTGTTGAACGCGAGCTTGAGCACACCGACGCGCGACGGGATCTGCGCGACTGCGATCGCCGCGGCACCGATGACGACCGACCACTCCCAGCCGAACAGCGGCCCGCTACCGACGACGAAGACGAATGCAAGCGACACGAGCCGGTCGCCCGCAACGTCGATCGGCACGGGACGAAGCTCTGCGACGAGCGCAAGAGCGAAGAAGACAGCGATGCCGGCCGCGCTGCCGGTCGAACGCAGCTCTGAAGCACCCAAAACGGTCGCCCCGGCAACCAGCGGCGCGCCGACCGCAATCACGGTCAGCGCGTACGCGAGAAGCCGGGGCGGATAGCCCCGACCGACGTTTAGGAGACGCCGCATCGGGAGGGTTGACGAACGACTACCAGCGGGCGCCGGCGCCGCTCGCAATCGCGAGCGTGGCGAGCGTGCCGAGCGCCAGGGCTACACGAACCAGTCGCGGATTCCAACGAAGCATCGTTGAACCTCCTTAGGTGGACACCGCATATGCGCAGATCGCGCAGACGCAACGTTGGCGGACAAGCGCGCAACGTCCACCCCCAAAGAGGGGATCATCGTGATCGCGGGCTAGGTTCCGGTCGCGGAAAAGTGCTGGTAATCCGGCGACGACCAGAGCCCGCCCCAGGACCAACCGATCGAGGCGAACGCACGCACGACGACGTCTCCCGGCCTCACCATTCCCGGCCGGACGCGCGAACGATCGAGATACCGCCGTCCCGCCGGCGGATCGACGCCCGCGCGGTGGACGAAGGGGTTCTCGACCGGATTGATGTCGATCGCAAGGCCGTAGGCGTGCTGCGACCAGCGGCGTGTCCCCCGAACCGGCCGACAGTTGAAGCCGGACGTGTTGTCAGCCGCCATCGAGGCGTCGTCGCTGCCCCTGTATGCATCGACCGGCCGCAGGCGCCGGATCGGAAACCGCGCCGCGTACAGGCGCCGGAAGACCGAGAGGACGCCGCGGGCGGCGGTCGAGCGCACGACGATCGAGCCGACATGCGCGCGGCGATCAAAGCCCCAGTAGCTCACGCGGAGAAGCCGAAGCTGCGACGGCCCCACAGGGCAGCCCGGACGGTACGAGTACCGGAGCTGGTCTCGCGTCAGCAGCGAGATCGTTCCCGTGAACCGTGGCGGCGACGGCGACGCACCGAGGAGCACCGCGGCGGCTGCAAGAGCGGCAGCGACGTGCACCACCGCGGAGCGTAGTCTCTGGCCGATGGGCCGAAAGCGCGTGCTCGCACGCATCCGCGAGCTCTGTCTCGCCTTGCCCGAAACCAGCGAGCGGTTGAGCCATGGCCACCCGACGTTCTTCGTTCGGGGCAAGACGGCGTTCGTCATGGTGCTGACAAACCACCACGGCGACGGGCGGTTCGCGATCTGGTGCGCTGCCGAGGACGGCGTGCAGGAGATGCTCGTCGAGGCAGACTCAGAGCGCTTCTTCCGGCCGCCCTACGTCGGCCACCGGGGGTGGCTCGGCGTCCGGCTCGACCGTGGGATCCATTGGGACGAGCTCGCGGGGATCGTCGAAGACGCGTACGCTCAGGTGGCGCCGCCGAAGCTCGTGGCGGCTGCCCGCGTCAGGTAGTTCGCCTTCGCGACCGCACCGCGTAGAGCAAGCCGAGAACGACGAGCAGGAGCGCGAGAGACGACAGCCCGGTCTTGGGCCACGGACCAAGGCCCGCGCTCCGGGGCTTCGCCGCCTCGAACGTTTCCGTGTCCACGACCGCGACCGCATCGTCCTTCGGTGTCTGGACGACCAATTCGCGGCCGCCGTCGCGGAGCGCGAGGCGAAGCGCTCGGAGACCTTTCCGGCCCGCGAGCCAGTCGAGATCGATGCAGCGAGCATCTCTCCGTGCCGTGTCGAGCGCGTGCACGAACGGATGCTCCCTACCCTCGTAGAGCGTGTACGCCCAGCGGCCGTCCGCGCTCGTCGCGCGAGTCAGCGGGTTGCCGTTCATCTGCTCGTCGGGCTCGCGCGGGTCGACGATCGGCTCGTCTGCCAGCCTCCCGCTCCTGAGATCGAGGGCGACGACCTCGTACTGAAGCGGATCCTCGCCGGAGGTGTAACGGATGAGGTACATCCACCTCCCGTCGGGCGACAGCGCGTCGAAGCTGTAGTCGCCGGCGAGCGTGAGCGTCTTCCCGACCCTGAGGGTGCGCGGATCGAGAACCGCGAACCTCGTCGTGTGACGGGGGAACCCGAGCCGCGGGGTGATGAGAACGAGGCGCCGGCCGTCGGGCGAGAGGCCTGCTGCCGATCCGTCGTACGCGACGGCGGGCAGCGTGAAGCTCCCTCGCAGCTCCCGAAATCGCACGACGCGCCCGCCGTCACGCTCGATGCGGCCGACCAGCGTGCGTCTGCCGAGGAGAAGCGTGACGTAGCGGGACTCTCCGGACGAGTCGACCACCCCTGAAGGGCCGACGTCGACGTCGAAGACAGGAAGACCGTCGGCGCTTGCGGTCGCGGTCAGTATCCCGGCGGCGAGGGCGACGGCAAGGACGACTCCGCTCCGCATGCTCGGAATACGGCCGCAACACCTCCGCAGGTCCCTAGTGCCGTTGACCGGGCAGGAAAACGCGGAACGACGCGCCGCCGCCCGGATTCTCCTCGACCCACGCCCGCCCGCCGTGAAGCGCCGTGAACTGCGCGACCAGCGCCAGACCGACGCCGGCTCCCGCGGTCGCCGTCGTCGTCGTCGTGGGAGTGTCGCCGCGCGTGAAGATCTCGAAGATCGCCTCGCGCTCGTCCTCCGCGATGCCGGGACCCCGGTCGTCGACCGCGATCAGCACGCCGCCGTTCTGCTGCTCGACCCGGACGGTGACCTCGGTGCCGTCGGGTGTGTGCTTCAGCGCGTTCAAGAGCAGGTTCTCGACGATCCGCTCGACCTTCGAAGGATCCACCTCGGCGACGACGGGCTCGGCCTGCACCGCGACACCGTGAACGCTCGTCACCCGCGCCACGAGCTCGGCGACGTCGGTCGGGGCGAACCCCGGGAGCAACGACCCGTGCCGCAGCCGATCGACGTCGAGGAGATCCGACAGCAACCGATCGAGTCTCCGCGCCTGCTCGGCCAGATGCCACAGCATCTCGCGACGTCTCTCCTCTTGCAGCGCGAATCCGCGTTGGTCGAGGGTCAGCGCGAATCCGAGAATCGCGGTCAGCGGCGTTCTCAGCTCGTGGGAAACGGTCGCCAGGATGGTGTCGCGGAGCGCGTCGATTTGCTTGCGCTCGGTCACGTCCTGGGCCGTTCCCACCATGCGAACCGGCGTGTCGGCCGCATCGGTGATCACCCGGCCACGCGACTGCGTCCAGCGGATCGCCCCGCCAGGCAGCACGACGCGGTGGTCGAGCACGAACGGCCGCCGCTCTGCGTACGCGCGGTCGACGGTCTCGCGAACGAACTCGCGATCCTTCGGGTGGACGCGCTCGAGATACGACTCGAAGCTGACCTCCTGGGACTGAGGCTCGAGCCCGTAGATCCGGAACAGCTCGTCCGACCAGGTCACGTGGTCGGCGGGGATGTTCCAGTCCCAGCTGCCGACGTGCGCGATCCGCTGCGCCTCGTTGAAGCCGGCGAGGGCGTCCGCCGCCTGCATGTCTGCGCGGCGGCGCTCCTCGAGCACGGCGCCGACGATGAGCAGGCTCACGGCGACAGCGGCGAGCAGCCCCTCCAGGATCTGGACGATCTCGGTCTCGCTGCGGTCGGCGATCGGCATGGAGCCGTCCACCGCGCCAGCGATCGCGATCGCAGTCACGACGAAGCTTCCGGTGACGGCGCCGGCCTGACGGAAGCGAAGCGTCGCCCAGATCAGCACCGGGAAGATCAGGTGCGGGTAGCGCCAGTAGCCGGAGAGGAAGACAAGCACGCTCAGCCCGACGAGGGCGGCCAGGAGCGCTGCGCCGTCGAGGAGGTGCGCTCGCTCGAGCCGGCGGAGCGGATTGGTCGACCACACCAGGACCAGCGGTACGACGATCAGGGCACCCATCGCGTCCCCCACCCACCAGAGCAGCCACTCCGAGTCGAGCGACTCGACATCGCCGGCGATCCAGAGGGCGGTGACCCCGTTCGTGGCCGAGATGAGGGGCGCGGCCGTGGCTCCCAGGAGGATGAGGGCCAGGACGTCGCGGACGCGGTCGAGTGCCGGGCGCACGCCTGCGCGGCGGAGGAGCTCGCTACCGACGACCGCTTCCAGCGTGTTCCCGACGGCGATCGCAGCCGAGACCGCGATCGACGCGTCGCTCGTCGCGTTGGCGCCGAACGCGCCAACGGCGACGGCCGGCCACAGGCGGACGCCGAAGAGGAACAGCGAAGCGATCGCGATCCCGGTCGGCGCCCACACCGGCGTGATGACGCCGCGCGCGACCGAGAGCTCGATGCCGAGCTTGGCGGCAGCGATGTAGACGGCCGCCAAAGCGGCGAGTTTCAGCCCGTAGCTCAGAGACTCATGGTTGCCGCCTAGATCGGATGGCGCAACCCTCGCCGACGCTTTAACCTCAGAGACGCATTCCCGACCAATAGGGGGTTGGCAGCGGTGGTTCGGCCGCAACCGAGCGTGGACGACGCCTCACCGGCCGCGACGGCCTCGCCCATGGTGCGGCTCGAGTCGGTCGTCAAGAGCTTCGGCGACAACCGCGTCCTCGACGGGATCGACCTCGCTGTCGACCAAGGAGACGTCCTCGTCGTTATCGGCCCCAGCGGCAGCGGCAAGAGCACGCTGCTGCGCTGCGTCAACCTGCTCGAGCCAATCGACTCCGGCCGCATCTTCCTCGAAGGGCAGGAGATAACGGCGAAGCGGGTCGACGTCTCCGGCGTTCGTCAACGAATCGGGATCGTCTTCCAGCAGTTCAACCTGTTTCCGCACCTACGGGCGATCGACAACGTCACGCTCGCGGCGCGGCGTGTGAAGCACATTCCGCGCGGCCAGGCCGAGAAGCGGGCGCACGAACTACTTGCCCGTGTCGGGCTCGACGAGAAGGCGAGGCAGTATCCGCATGAGCTGTCGGGCGGGCAGCAGCAACGCGTTGCGATCGCGCGGGCGCTGATGATGGATCCCCACGTGATGCTCTTCGACGAGGTCACGTCGGCGCTCGACCCCGAGCTGGTCGGCGAGGTCCTGGTCGCGATGCGCGACCTCGCGGAGTCGGGGATGACGATGCTTGTGGTCACACACGAGATGCAGTTCGCGCGCGAGGTCGGCGATCGGCTGGTCTTCATGGACGAAGGCAGAATTGTCGAGGAGGGGGTACCCGTGGAGGTGCTCGACCGCCCGCGGCAGGAGCGGACGAAGAGATTCCTCCGGCGCTCGCTCCAGAGGGCGCATTCACTGGAAGAGCTGACAATCACCGAGGAAGGAGAGGTCGTATGAAACGATTTGCGTTGGTCACCGTCCTGCTCGCTGCGCTGGTGGCGGTCGCGGCGACGGCGTTTGGTACGGCGGCGCCGTTCCGTGAGGGCACGACGGACGCCCGTGCGAAGCTTCCTGCGCGGCCTAAGCTGCCGGCGTTGCCAGCAGAGGTCAGAAGCCGCGGCCGCTGGCAGATCGGCGTTAAGTGCGACACGCCGCCGATGGGGTACGAGGACACGGACGGCAACCACAAGGGCTACGACGTCGAAGTCGCGAAGCAATTCGCGAGGTGGGCGTTCGGCTCTGCCAACCGAGTGGAGTACACCTGCGTGACGACCGCGAGCCGGATCCCGACGCTTCTTTCGAAGCGTGTCGACATCATCATCGCGACGATCACCTGGACCGCCGAGCGTGAGCAGCAGATCGACTTCTCGCCGCCGTACTACGGTGCCGTCGGCCGGTTGCTCGTCCGCAACGATACGACCGTCGGCCAGCTCAGCACCTGGATGCGCGGGAAGAAGATTGCATCCACGTCCGGGTCGATCTACAACCGCTGGATCAGCAACTGCTTCAAGGGTACGAGCTTCCAGGTCATCGCGAGCCCGAGTGCAGGCGTCCTCGCGCTCAAGAACCGCCAGGTGGACGCCTTCATGTACGACGACTCGTTCCTCGTCGGCGTGGCCGCGAACGACCGCGATTTGAAGATGAGTAGCCACCGGTTCCTCAATGTTCCGTGGGGGATCGGCATCCGGAAGGGCGAAACGCCGATGAAGCGGTGGGTCGACGCAGCCATCCGCGGCATGTCAGCCAGGAACATGTTCTGGCCGATCATGCGTCGGACGGTTCCGCGCCGGTTTTACGCGGATTTCCGCAAGAACGTTCCGAGCCCGACGAACAAGCTGCGGTACCCGCGGGCCACCACGCCGGAGAACAACTGCCCTAGGTGATCGACGCAACAGGAGCGGCCGCCGCGACGGCGGCCGCTCGTGTTTCATAGGCATCCATGGACGTCGTCGCCGCCTTCGACTGGTCTCTCATCTGGGACAACCGCGCGCAGCTCTGGGACGGGTTCAAGAACACGATGAAGGTGGCCGCGATCGGGGTCGGCGGTTCGCTCGTCATCGGCCTCGTGCTCGGCGCGCTAAGGGCTCATCGGATCCCGGTCTTCACGCAGCTCGGCTGGATCTACGTCGAGGTGATCCGCAACACGCCGATCCTTGTCCAGATCTTCCTCCTCCACTGGGGCATCCTCCCGGAGCTCGGGTACCGCGGCGATCCGTTCCTCACGGCTTGCGTCGCGATCACGATCTGGGGCGGGGCCTTCAACACCGAAAACTTCCGCGCCGGCTTCGAGGCGGTGCCAAAGCGCCTTCGCGAGGCGGGGT
>DASZCE010000019.1:0-2028 GCA_035943455.1 Gaiellaceae bacterium
GGGATACACCGAGAGGTCGAGCGCGTTGGGGCAGTTGGCGAGCCAGGGGAGGTCGGCCTTGGGCCGTCGCTGATTCATCGACAGGGAGACGAGGTGGGGATCGGGAACGAGACCGGCGATCTGCTCGTACATCTCGCCAGCTTCTCCGACCAGCGGCCCGTGAATCGTCGAGACGACCGGCGTGTCGACGAGCCCGGAGAGGACGAGCCCCGATGGGCCGGTGTGGTCGTTGATGACGTCGAACTCGTCGGCGTTCGTGTAGCAGGCCAGCGCGTGGTTCAGCTCCCAGTGCGAGCGTCCGATCCACTGACTCGGAGCCTCGTCGTAGACGTAGTTGAGCTTGGCCTGCGTGTGCGAGTCGCCGGAGGCGAACAGGGTGACGTCGTGGCCCGCGTCGACGAGACCGTCGGCGAGCAGCGAAACGACCCATTCGATCCCGCCGTAGCCGGACGGCGGCACCGGGAACCACACGGGACTGAGAACCGCGATCTTGAGACGCTCCTCGTTCATCCGGGACTCACCCGCACGCTGCCGTCCTCGATCCGGATCTCCCAGGGCCTGTCGAACGCACGTACACCGGAGAGTCTGAGCGATCCGCACCAGGCGGGGAGCTCGGAAGGGGCGTGCGTCTCCAGTGTCCCCTTCCGGCGGTCCGGCTGCAGTCCGAGCAAGAGCTGAAGAAGCAGCACCGGCGTCCCCGCAGCCCAGGCCTGTGGACGCGCCGCCGTCGGATACGCGATCGGAAACCGCGTCTCGGTCCGTGGCAGGCCGGCGAACACCTCCGGCAGCTGATACTCGAAATGGCGGCCGGCCGTCAGCATCTGGCGGATAACGCGGTGGGCCTCGGGCCAGCGCCCGTAGCGCGCCAGCCCCCACGCGATCAGCGAGTTGTCGTGGGGCCAAACCGTTCCGTTGTGGTACGCAAGCGGGTTGTAGCCTCTGTCCTCCGTGGACATCGTCCGGACGCCCCACCCGGACCAGAGGGCGTCGCCCATGAGCTGGTCGATGACGGCGTCGACTCGCTCCGAAGGAACGATCCCACTCCAGAGCAGGTGCCCGATGTTGGAGCAGAGGGAATCCACCCGGTCACCGCGCCCGTCGAGCGCCAGGGCGTAGTAGCCGTTCCGTTCCTCGATCCAGAAGGCCTCGTTGAAGCGCCGCAGGAGCTCATCCGCCTCGCGGTCGAGTCGGTCGGCGAGCTCGCGCTCCCGCCACACCTCGCGCGCGAGCTCCGCCATCCGGCGCTTCGCGTCGTAGACGTAGCCCTGTACCTCACACGGCGCGATCGGCGGATCGGCGAGGCGTCCGTCCGCAAAGCGCTGAGAGTCGTGTGAGTCTTTCCACGACTGGTTCTCGAGGCCGCGACGGCTCCGCTTCTGATACTCGACGAAGCCGTCCCCGTCGAGGTCGCCGCGTGTGGCGATCCACTCGAGCGCGCGCATCGCACTGTCCTTGAACTCGCGGACGAGCGCGGCGTCATCCGTCCAGCGCCAGATCTCCGAGAGCAGGATCAGGTAGAGCGGCGTCGCGTCGACCGTCCCGTAATACGACCCGTGCCAGGTCCGTGCCGCCTTCCCGCGTCGGACCTCGTGCACGATCTTGCCCGGCTCTGCGTCGCGCATCGGGTCGTCGACCGTGGACTGGAGCTCTCGCAGCGCCTCCAGAGCCGTGACCGCGAGCTCCGGGCCGAACAGCAGCGTCTGAAGGCAAGTGATGACGGTGTCGCGTCCGAACACCGTCATGAACCAGGGCATCCCTGCCGCCGGCAGCTTGCCGAGACCTCGGTCGCTCCCGCGCATCCGCAACGACGCGAGATCCGAAACCGAACGCCCGAACGACTGTGCGAGGTCGTCCCAGCTGGCGCGTAGCTGGGGAACGCGGAGGTGCCAGGCGGCGAGGGATTCGCGGACGCGCGCGATCTCGTCGCCGAAGCGCCGCTCCGCGAGCCGCGGCATCAGCTGCTCACCGTCGAGCGACGGGACGATGTCGAGGCGCAGGTCCCATCGCGCCCGCGGCTCCAGCTCGATG
>DASZCE010000020.1:0-2876 GCA_035943455.1 Gaiellaceae bacterium
GATCTGGGTCTCGACCGGAGCGATCGCATCGCCCAACGAGGCCGTTCCCGAATCGGCCTACCCCAACGATCTCGTGAGGAAGGAAGCCCAGTCGATCAAGCAGGCAAAGACCTTCCTGTTCGACGGATCCGACTTGCTCCCCGGCACCCTGGGGCAGAACTTCGGAACCCTGCTGCAGAACGTCATCAAGAACCCCGACAACGTGGACAGTCTCCTCGACGACTACCAGGCCCAAGCCGAGCAGGCTGGATTTGGCGGCGCCTAGTCCGGCCACCGGCAGATGAGCAGCCAACCCGTCCCCGGGCCGGTCGGCAGACCCCGGGGGCGGGCGCTGCCTGCGATCTTCAAGCGGGAGGGCTGGCAGGGGCTGCTCTTCATCCTCCCCGCCGCGTTTCTTCTCGGCGTCCTCGTCGGCTATCCGCTCGTTTGGACGATCGTCTACAGCTTCGGAGACACGAACTCGAAGCTCGACATCACCCGCTGGGTCGGGTTCGACAACTACCAGCGCCTGTTCTCGACCGACAAGGTCTTCCTCGATCGCGACGTGTTCCCGCCCGAAGGAGCGCTCGTCAACAACCTCAAGTGGGCGTTCCTCTACACCTTCACGTCGCTCGCGCTGGGGCTGCTGATCGCCGTCCTCGCCGTGCGCGTGCGCTATGAGTCGATCGTCAAGGCGATCATCTTCGTCCCGATGGCGATCGCCGCCACCGCCGTCGCGATCATCTGGAAGTTCGTCTACGAGCCCGACCCGGACATCGGTGTCGCGAATGCGCTCCTCACCACCGTCGGGAGCGATCCGATCGTCTTCCTCGGGCGGGCCGACACCGTCAACTACGCGATCATCTTCGCCTACGTCTGGGCGTCGACGGGCTTCGCGATGGTCGTGCTCTCGGCGGCGTTGAAGGGCATCCCGGAGGAGATCATCGAGGCCGCGCGCACCGACGGCGCGAGCGAGTGGGGCATCTTCCGGCGCATCCAGTTCCCGCTGCTCTCACTGCCGATGGCTGTCGTCACCGTCTGGCTCACGATCAACGTGATCAAGCTCTTCGACGTCATCTACGTCCTCACCCGCGGCGGGCCGGGCAACACGAGCGAGGTGATCGCCACGCAGATGTACGACGAGCTGTTCCAGAACGGCGAAGGCGGCTACGCCGCGGCGATCGCCGTCGTCATGCTCCTGCTGATCCTCCCGCTGATGGTGTACAACGTCAGCCGCTTCCGCACCGAACGGGTCGTTACGTGAGACGTCGCTTGCGATGTCTCTTTCAGGCCGTGCCGGCTCTGCCGGTTCGGCCGTCTGAAATGACCGGTCGATACGCCGGGCGTCGGAAGGCCGGCCCGTGAGCGTCGCGGCGGAGACGATCGCGCGTCCGCGCGCCACCCCCAGCGAGCGGCTACTCCGCTTCATCTCCCGCACGCCGGTCCATATCGGACTGCTCGCAATCTCGGTGATCTGGCTCGTCCCGACCGTCGGCCTCGCCATCACGTCGATCCGGCCACGCGACGAGATCCAGGCCTCGGGCTGGTGGACGACGATCACGGACTTCTCCTTCACGCTGCACAACTACGACCTCGTTCTCGAGAACGCGCGGATGGGCTCGAGCTTCGTCAACAGCATCATCATCACGGTGCCGTCGACGCTCCTCCCGCTCTTCATCGGCGCCTCGGCGGCGTACGCGTTCTCGTGGATCCGGTTTCCCTTGCGGGACACGATCTTCCTGTTCATCGTCGCGCTGATGGTCGTACCGATCCAGATGGCGCTCGTGCCGCTCCTTCGGCTCTTCCGCGACCTCGGTGTCGCCGACTGGTACGTCGGCATCTGGCTCGCCCACACCGCGTTCGGCCTGCCGCTGGCCGTTTTCCTGCTTCGCAACTTCTTCATCACGCTGCCGCGCGATCTCATCGAGGCCGCTCGCGTCGACGGCGCGTCGAACCTGCGCATCTTCACGCGAGTCGTCCTCCCGTTGTCGGTGCCGGCACTCGCCTCCTACGGGATCTTCCAGTTCTTGTGGGTATGGAATGACCTGCTGATGGCTCTCGTCTTCATCAGCGATTCGGATCTCTTCCCGATGACGAAGCGGATCACCGAGATGCAAGGCACCTACGGGGCGGAATATCACCTGCTCGCCTCGGGCGCGTTTCTCTTGATGATCGTGCCGCTGATCGTCTTCTTTGCGCTCCAGCGCTACTTCGTCCAAGGGCTGCTCGCCGGCTCGGTCAAATAACCGTCCACCTCGTCCCTCACACGCACTGGGACCGTGAGTGGTACCTCCCGTTCCAGTCGTTCCGCCTGAGACTCGTCGGGCTCGTCGACCGGCTGCTCGACTTCATGGAGGCCGACGAGCGCTACCGATTCACGCTGGACGGACAGCTCGCGACGATCGACGACTACCTGGAAGTGCGACCGGAGGGGGAGCCGCGGATCCGGCGGCTGGTCGAGGAGGGCCGGCTGGCGGTCGGCCCGTGGCAGGTGCTGATGGACGAGTTCCTCGTCTCGGGCGAGACGATCGTCCGCAACCTCGAGCGGGGGCTGCGCCGCGGGGACGAGCTCGGGGGCGCAATGCGGATCGGCTACCTCCCGGACATGTTCGGCCACGTTGCCCAGATGCCGCAGATCCTGAGGCTGGCCGGCATCGACCAGGCCGTCGTCTGGCGCGGCGTGCCGGCGGCGGTCGACAGCCATGCCTTCGAATGGGAAGCACCGGACGGCTCGTCGGTGCGCGCCGAGTACTTGGCACACGGGTATGACAACGGCGCCTATCTGCTCGACGTGCCGGGCGGGCTCGGACGCGCGCTGGAAGCGGTCCGTGAGTCACACCGCGACTTCTTCGGCAACGAGCCGATTCTGGCGCTGGTCGGCACCGACCACATGGAGC
>DASZCE010000021.1:0-1526 GCA_035943455.1 Gaiellaceae bacterium
GCCGACGCCGCATCCCCCTTTTGGAGGATGCGGCGTCTCGTTCGCCCGTCGTACGCTCACGCCGGGAGATGCAGCCTCCCGGGGTTGGTATGGCGGAGGCAACGGCATCTGGACGCACTTCTATGAGACCGCGGGAACGGCTTCTCGTCTTCCTCGGCGTATGCCTGCCCGTGCCTGTTTTGGCCGCAACGGGACTTTCGGTGCCGCTTCCGGCGTCCGTCGAGCGGGTTGCGACGGAGCTCGTGCCGTTCGCCCACCAGACGACCGTTCCGGAGGGTGGCGTGGCGGCGGGCGCGATCGTCCTGACGGAGGCCGAGCGCCGGCAGGAGCGGCCTTCGCACGCCGTCTCGCACACGCGCGTGGAGGCTGCGCCGGCCGCAGCGTCGCCGGCCCGCGAGCTCACGCAGCGCCGGACCGAGCGACCGGCGGGCCGTCGCGTTGGTGCTCCCCACCGAAACGACACACATCCGGTTCCGGAGGGGGGCCTGATAGCGCCGGGTCCAGCGCCCGTTGCGGTGCCGGTCATCCCGCCGGAAGACACGGAGGACGAGGACAGGCACGAGGCGAAGCCGAAGCCGAAGCCGACGCCACGACCGACGCACGAGCCCAAGCCGAAACGTGAGCCGAAGCCGAAGCCGAAGCACGAGCCGGAGCAGCAGGAGAAGCCGAAACACAAGCCGGACGAGCCGAAGCCCGAGCCAAGACCAAAACCGAAGCACGACGCCGGCGATGAACCGCCGCCGCAGAGCAGCGAGGAGACCCCCGAGAAGGACAACGGTCCGGGCGCCGGAAAGCCTTCCGAGTCCGAACGTCGACAGTCGCGCTGAGCATGGAAACCGAGCGGACACCTGCGTTTCGGGGTCGCGGCGACCCACCCCGCCTCGTCCTGCGCTTTGCGATTGCGACCGGAATCGCCCTCGCGCTTGCCGCCGCCGGGATCCTGCTCGTGGTCCGCCACTACAACACCGTGCAGGCGGAGCGCGCCGCCGCCGCCCAGGCTCGCGTGATCGCCGGCACGGTCCTGCGCGGGACGCTGCGCTCGTCCGACTTCGAGCGGTCCGTGGCCAGGGATCGGCGCCCGGCCCTCGACGATCTCCTTCGGGAGCACGTCCTCGCCGAGGGCGTCCTCCTCGTTGAGCTCTACTCGCCCGACGGGATCGTGACGTACAGCAGCGACCACCGCCTCATCGGAACGCGGACGAGCGCACCGGTCGACCATCTTCGCGAGGCCGCGGCGGGAACGATCCGGAGCGACGTCACGAGAATCCCCGTTGGCCGAGAGACGGTGAAGGCGCTCCGCACGTATGCGCCGGTCGCAGCGCCCGGCGGCAGCGGCGTCGTGGCGATCTTCCAGGACTACCGGCCGATCGCCGCGGCGGCCTCGGCGACGTTCCTGCCCGTCGTGGGCATCTTCGAAGCGGCACTGCTGCTGCTCTTCTTCGCGCTCGTTCCGATTCTCCGCCGGGTCACGACGCGCCTACGGCGACAGATGGAGGAGATCGAGCGGCGCGCGTACTACGACGAGC
>DASZCE010000022.1:0-3437 GCA_035943455.1 Gaiellaceae bacterium
GCGAGGAACGGGGCGGCCACGAGCGCGAACTGCTTCAGGAGGACGGCGCCGGCGAGCGACGCCGCGGCAGCGACGTAGCGCGAGCGGGCGACGAACGCGAACGCGAGCACAGTGAGGAGGAGGCTGGGAGCGTCGGCGGTGCCGAACCAGGCGGCGCGTGTCGCCAGCGGGTTCGCCGCGAGCGCAGCCCCGACCGCGAGCTTCCACCAGAGCGGCGCGGCGAACAGGAACGCGGCCGCGAAGAGGGCGAGCGTGCAGAGGAGCACGAAGACGCGGTAGTCGTCGAACGGCGCCGGCGCGAGGCGCCACGCCGCCGCAGTCAGCACCGTGCCGGGGAAATACGCGAAGTGGTCGAGGGCCACCCGCGGGACGTCCTCGTCCGCCCCAACGGCCGGGTACCAGCGCTCGAGCCCTGAGCCGCGATAGTCGTGTCCGTATGGGTTCTCGCCGTCGAGGACCAACCCGCCGGCGAGGTCGATCTGGTACGTCGAGTCGTTCACGTAGTACCAGGGGTGCGTCGCGTCCCGAAGACCCACCTGGAGCAGCGTGGCGGGGATCGCAATGAGGCCGATCACCACCGCACAGATGGTTCCCACGAGGAGCGGGCGAGGGACGCGCGTCGAAAGGACGACCGCCGCGGCGAGCGCCACGATTACCCCGGCGAGGATCGTCGCGGCGCGGATGATCCCAAGGTCCCACTCGCCGTCGGCGGCGCGAACGAGCGGCCCGAGAACGCCGGACGGATGCGTCGGGATCGGCCGGAACGGCCAGGCATCGGATCCGAGCTCGGGCACCGTCACGGCGACGAGGACCCCGAGGACGCCGAGGACGGCCCCGGCCTCGCGTCGGGTCATCGAACAGGGATCGGCTGGCCGGTGGGGGCGCGGTCGCCCGCGGCGCGCTCGGCGGCCGGCGCACGCGCGACGGCCGGCGCGACGAGGTACGCGGCGGCGATGCCGAGCGCGAGCCACGTGATCGGGTCCTCGAAGAACCCGCTGTACGCCAGGGCATGGACGAAGAGCGCGAGGAGGACCGCTCCGAGTGACAGCGCAAGGGGAAAGTCGCGGCGCCGGAGAAGCAGGATCGTGCGGATCGTCGCGGCGAGAAGGAGACCGTAGACGGCGAGGCCGATGATCCCGAGCTCCGCGGCGACGGTCAGCGGCGTCGTATGCGAGACGAAGCGGGCGGTCCGGGCCCCTTTCTTCTCCGTCAGGTCCTGGCTGGCCTTCGGCTGCGCGCCGAGGCCGACTCCGAGAAGTGGAGCCTCGCGCACGACGTCGGCCGTGCGCTCGACGCGAGTCCACCTGCCGCTCGTCACGTCCTGGATCGAGTGGCCCTTCGCGCCGACGAGGAGGAAGCCTGCTGCGGCGACGGCAACGACCGCCGTCGCAGCGACGACCGCCCGGCGCGCGATCCGGTCGCCCGCCACGAGCGTGACGACGAAGGCGACCACCGCCAGCGTGGCCATGCTCGTCTGCGAGTAGGAGAAGTAAAGGCCTGCGAAGAGCAGCACGCCGATCGCGGTGCCGAAAAAGAGGTTGATCCGCTCGGTCCAGATCAGGACGAGCAGCACCGCGAAGCCGAGCACGACGTGGCGGCCATAGAGGCTTGGATCGGTAAACAGCGACGTGACGCGGAAGAACGGCGAGTACGCGTTCGCGACCTCGAGCTGCGGCGAGAAGAAGAACAGATCCTTCGTCGCCTCCTGCCAGAGGCCGATGGCCGCGAACAACGACGCGAGCCCGATCGAGATCCACGCGAGCACCTTCGGGAGCCGCGGCGCGAGCTCTGCGCGCCCGACGACGGCGACGAGGGCCGCAAAGGGGAGGAGAAAGAAGGCGAGCAGGTTCGCGCCGCTCGAGAGATCGCGCGACCAGAGGAGCGAGAGCGAGGCGAGAGCGAAGAACGCGGCCGCGGGCAGCGCCGGCAGGCGGGCGATCGGAGCGACCTCGACGCCGCGGAGCGCACGCCAGAGGCAGGCCGCAACCGCTGCGGCGAGAACGGCGTAGAGCGGGACCAGCCGGCCGAGCTTCCCGCCCTCCGCGAGTGAGAACAGGAACCGGTAGTCGCGGTCGAAGTCGAACGGGAGCCGGAACGGAGCGGCGATCAGGAGCGCCGGGACGACGAGCGCCGGATAGCGGACGAAGACGGCACCGGCCGCTGCCAGCGCGACGATGCCGGCGGCGCCTGCCGCGGCCAGCGTCGGCGAGATCCGTCCGGGATCGGCCAGTAGCACCTCGGCCGTCGCGATCGCGGCGAACCCGGCGACCAGCACTGCTCGGCGGCCGGCGAGGAGGACGAGCGCCGCCCCGGCCGCACCGACAACCCCTGCAAGCTCCGTCAACCCAGCCTCGCCCATGCCCGCGGCCGGATACTACGCCGCGCATGATCGAAGCCTGGAGACGAGTGCTCGTCCTCGCTCCGCACACCGACGACGGCGAGTTCGGGTGCGGCGGCACCCTTGCGCGGCTCGTCGATGCGGGCACCGAGGTCCGGTACGTGGCGTTCTCGATCGCGACCCGCTCGCTCCCCGAGGGCTTCCCGCCGGACACCCTCGCCCGAGAGGTCAGGGAGGCGACGGCCGAGCTCGGCATCCCCGACTCGCAGCTCGTCGTCCACGACTTCGAGGTGCGGACGTTTCCCGAGCACCGCCAGGAGATCCTCGAGCGCCTGATCGGGCTCTGGGAGGACTGGAAACCCGACGCGGTCCTGCAGCCGAGTCTGCGGGACATCCACCAGGACCACCAGGTTGTCGCCACCGAGGGGCTCCGCGCCTTCAAGCGGACGACCGTGCTCGGGTACGAGATCCCCTGGAACAACTTCGACTTCGGCTACCAGGCGTACGTCGCGCTCGACCGGGCACACATCGAGCGGAAGGTGGCGGCGCTCGGACGCTACGAGTCCCAGCAGCACCGCCGCTATTCGGATCCCGAGTACGTCTGGAACCTCGCGCGTACCCACGGCGTCAACGTCAACCGCGAGTACGCCGAGGTCTTCGAGGTCTACCGCGTGGTGGCGTGAGGCGCAGCAGGCCGGGCTTCGGCGCGGAGTACGGGATCTCCGAAGACGAGGAAGGAATGCTCCCGTGGAGCTGGGCCGACGAGCGGCTTGCCGCCTCGCGCAACTACTGGATCGTCACCGCCGGTGACGACGGCGAGCCGAGTGCGGCACCCGTCTGGGGCGTCTGGGCCGACGGCGCCGTCTACTTCGGAACGAGCCCGCGGTCTCGCAAAGGCCAGAACCTCGCCCACGACCCGCGCGTCGTCATCCACCTCGAGAGCGGCGACGAGGTCGTGATCCTGCACGGGGAGGTGGAGGTCGAAGACGTCGACGATTCGATCCTGGACGCGTACGAGGCGAAGTACGGCTATCGACCTCCCGCCAAGAGCCTCTTCAGGCTGAGCCCCCGGCGCGCTCTCGCCTGGCTCGAGACCGAC
>DASZCE010000023.1:0-4736 GCA_035943455.1 Gaiellaceae bacterium
GAGCCCACGCACCTCGCCGATCGCCGAATGGCGGGCCGCGAGCTGCTCGAGGCGAGCCCGAATCGTCTCCCCGAGCTCGCGGGCGCGATTCAGGAACTCCGGGCGCCGGACCTCCTCGAGCACGGTGATCGCAGCGGCGCATGCGAGCGGGTTGCCGCCGAACGTACCGCCGAGGCCGCCGGGGTCGACGGCGTCCATGATCTCGTCGCGTCCGGTGACCGCGCCGAGCGGCAGGCCGCCGCCCAGCGACTTGGCCGAGACGAGGAGATCCGGCTCGACGCCGTACTGCTCGGTCGCCCACACCGTGCCGGTTCTCCCGACGCCGCTCTGCACTTCGTCGGCGACGAGCAGGATCCCGTGGCGCGAGAGAAGCTCCTGCAGCCGCTTCGGGAAGTCGAGTGGCATCGGAATGAAGCCGCCTTCACCCTGCACCGGTTCGACGACGGCGCAGGCGACCGACTCGGGATCGACGTCCTCCTTGAAGAGCCGCTCGACGGACACGATGGCATCGTCCGATGTGACGCCGCGGTACGGGTACGGCGCAGCCGCCCGGTAGACCTCGGGGGCGAAGGGGCCGAAACCGCGTTTGTAGGGGACCACCTTGCTCGTCATCGTCATCGTCAGCAGCGTGCGTCCGTGGAAGGCGTGTTCGAAGACGAGCACCGCCGGCCGGTCCGTCGCCGCGCGGGCGATCTTCACCGCGTTCTCGACGGCCTCCGCACCGGTGTTCACGAGCAGGCTGCGCTGTTCGCTCCCCCGGCACGGCGAGAGCTCCGCGAGCAGGCGGCAGACCTCGACGTACGGCTCGTAGATGCCGACCATGAAGCACTGATGCAGGAAGCGGCCGGCCTGCTCCTGGATCGCCGCCGTGGCGAACCCGTGGCCAGTGTTCTGACAGCCGAGTCCGCCGGCGAAGTCGATGTAGGTTCGGCCGTCGACGTCCTCGATCCGTGCCCCGTCGGCGCGGGCGACGACGATCGGCGGGGTCGCGATCCCGCGCGCGACATACCGCTCGCGGGCCGAGATCACCGCGTCGGAGCGCGTCTGCTCCCGCGTCGCCATGCCTTGGGAGCCTACTGAAACGTCCGTAATCTTCTCCACCGTGCGTGACGCAGGAATCCGGCACTCGTGATCGCCGTCGTCGGGGCAGCCGGAACCATCGGACGGAACGTCGCGCGTTTCCTCGAGGACTGGGGCGCGCCGCTCGTCCGGCGTGACTCGCGGTTGCAAGGGGAGGAGCGGGTTGACGCTTCCGACCCAGGCGCCGTCGCGGACGCGCTCGCGGGCTGCGCCGTCTGCGTGAACTGCGTCGACTACCGGCTCAATCTCGCGGTGATGCGAGGCGCGCTCGCTGCCGGAGCGCACTACGTCGACCTCGGTGGTCTCTACCACGTCACCAAGCAACAGCTCCGGCTCGACGGCGAGTTCCGCGAGCGCGGCCTCGCGGCGCTGCTCGGAATGGGGTCGGCGCCCGGGAAGACGAACCTGCTCGCGGCGGCGGCGGTCGAGCGACTGGGCGGGGAGCCGGCGTCGCTCCAGATCTGGGCGGCTACCCGTGACCCCGCGGCAGCCGGGCATCCCTTCCCGGCCCCCTACTCGGTGCGGACGCTGCGCGACGAGCTGCAGATGCGGCCCGTCGTTCTCGCCGGCGGCGAGGTGACCGAAGTCTCGCCGCTCTCGGGCGAAGCGACACGTGTGCTTCCGGAGCCGGTGAACGAGGCGACCGGGATCTACACGCTCCACTCCGAGCTCGCGACGCTGCCAGCCGCCTTCCCGAGCCTGCAGGAGGCGTCGTTTCGGTTGTCCCTGTCACCAGGGCTGCTCGAGAAGCTGCTCGCCCTCCGCGACGGGCAGGAGCCGGAGCCCTACGAGCAATCTCCCGCCTCGGTGGCGGTGCACCTCGTCGATGTCGAGGGCGACGGTCGGCGGGTGCTCGGATGGACACGCACACGCGGCGGGTCGGCGCGTTCGACTTCCGAGCCCGCGGCGCGGGCCGCGCTGGAGCTCCGTCACGGGCGGATGCAATTCGCCGGCGTGCGTCCGCCGGAGGCGGCGGTTCGCGACCCGGAGGCGTTCCTCGCGCTGCTCGACACGGAGGTCCACTGGGAGGCCGCATAGGTGAGCCAGCGGCGGGCGCAGCGAGGGTTCTCGCCCTCCGGCCGGATCCTCCACCGGACTCCGCGCCGGCCGGCGGGCCTGGTGGGTCGGTCGAACGCCGCGGCGAGTCGCTTCGGAACCGTGATCACGAGCCCCGGCTCGAGCGTGATCCGGACGAGCTCGATCGACCTCCCGCGGGCTTGTGTCGGTGGGACGAGCGTCGCGACGGCGTCGGCGTCGCGCCGCCCCGCGATCGCCGCGGCGTCCTCGTCCTCGTCGTAGACGCGCAGATCGACTCGGCACCCGGTCTTGCGCTTGAAGGCCCGAACGTGCTCGAGCTCGCCGAGGCCCGCAGGAGCCAGAAGGCGAAGCTCCTGCGCCGCTCCGTCGTCTCCGCCACAGGCCGTGGTCGCGAGCACGAGGCTCGCCCCGAGAAGGGCTCGGACGACCATACTGGCCGCCATTGTGTCGACCTACGGGCTGATCGCAGACCTGCCGCTGACGATCGAGCAGCACGCGCTCGAGCGGCTCGAGCTCCCGATCTCCACCGAGTTCACGCGCGTGACCACCGTCATCCACCTTCGCGGGGCAGGTGACGAAGGGCTCGGGGAGGACGTCACCTACAGCGCCGAGGAGCATGAACGCTTCGCGGGGCTCGCAGCCGCTTTGCCGCTCGCAGGCGAGTGGACGGTGGACGCGTTCTCCCGGCATCTGGACGGTCTCGAGCTCTTCCCCGAGCCGCCCCAGATGGACGCTTTCCGCGACTATCGGCGCTGGGCGCTGGAAAGTGCGGCGCTCGATTTGGCGCTCCGGCAGAGCGGTGCCTCGCTCGCCGATGCGCTCGGACGCGAGCCTCGCCCGGTGCGTTTCGTCGTTTCGATGCGGCTCGGCTCTGAGCGCTCGTCGATCGAACCGGTGCAGCGACTGCTCGAGGCGCATCCCACCACGCGGTTCAAGCTCGATCCGCTTCCCGACTGGACGCCCGAGCTCTTCGCCGAGCTGGGCGAGCTCGATGTCGTCGACGTGGCCGATCTCAAGGGCCAGTACCGGGGAACGGTGGTCGACAACCCGCCGGACCCCGTCCTCTACCGGTTGACCGCCGAGGGTTTTCTTGACGCGTGGCTCGAAGACCCGGCGCTCACGTCCGAGACGGATCCCGTGCTGGCCCCTCACCGCGACCGGATCACCTGGGACGCGCCGATTCACTCGGTCGCCGACATCGAGGCGCTGCCGTTTCCTCCTCGAACGGTCAACATCAAGCCGTCCCGCTTCGGCTCAGTACGCCGCCTCTTTGAGACTTACGACTACTGCGCTGAGCGGGCGATCGGCATGTATGGCGGCGGCCAGTTCGAGCTGGGAGTGGGGCGTGGGCAGATCGAATACCTCGCGTCGCTCTTCCATCCGGAGATGCCGAACGACGTTGCACCGGGCGGCTACAACGTGTCGCCGCTCGACCCAGGGTTGCCGGAGAGCCCGCTCGAGATCTCAGCCAGTCCGAGCGGCTTTCGCTGGGGATAGCCCGGCGCGCTCTCGGCACGGTTACGACACGGACACGGCACGATCTCTTCGGTAGCGTCGTTGCCATGACTGACATCACTACCGTCTGGGGCAAGACAACGCTCGTCGACGAGGTGAAGATCCGGCAGCGGGCGGGCGAGAAGCGCTTTGCCTGCCTGGTCCAGCTGCTCCAGGACGAGAAGGGCGACCCGCTTGTCCGTTTCGCCTACTCCACGGACGGCGTTGTGCGCCGCGGCCCCGTCACATTGCGTCGAGCCGACCTGGAGCGGCTCCGGAGCGCGCTCGGAGACCACGAGGCGCTCGCGGCGGCTCTTGGGTTCCTCCGTGATTAGGACGCTGCTCGGATGCCGCGCGAGGACGCGCGCACCGCCTCGACGAGCGCGCTGAGGATCAGTGCGCCATCGGTGGAGCCGAGGAGCGGGTCGACCGCATGTTCTGGATGGGGCATCAGCCCCATGACGTTCCCCTGCTCGTTGCAAACGCCGGCAACGTCGCCGATCGAGCCGTTTGGGTTCTGCTCGTAGCGGAGGACGATCTGGCGTCTCGCTTCCACCTCCGCGAATAGCTCGTCGTCGGCGAACCAGCAGCCCTCGCCGTGCTTGATCGGGATCGTCAAGCGCTGCCGCGGGTGACAGCCGGCTGTGAACGGCGTGTCGGTGCGCTCGACCCTCAAATCGACATCACGAGAGATGAACGCGAGCGACGTGTTCGGTCGGAGCACGCCGGGCAGGAGACCTGCCTCGCAGAGGATCTGGAAGCCGTTGCAGATTCCCAGCACGAGGCCGCCCTCCGCCGCAAACTGGCACACCGCCTTCATCGCGGGCGAGAAGCGGGCGATCGCTCCACAGCGCAGGTAGTCGCCGTAGGAGAAGCCACCCGGGAGGACGACGGCTCCAACGTCTGGCAGCCGTTGGTCCGCGTGCCAGACGGGGACGGTGGCTGCGCCGTGCCGCTCGAGCGCGAGGAGCGCGTCGCCGTCGTCGTTCGAACCCGGGAAGGTGACGACGGCGATCCGGGGTCGTGAGGCGTTCAACCCTGGAGGTTGATCTCGTAGCTCTCGATCAACGGGTTCGCGAGCAGCTGTTCGCACATGCGCTCGACCTGTGCGCGGGCTTCCGCAG
>DASZCE010000024.1:0-3396 GCA_035943455.1 Gaiellaceae bacterium
AGCACCGGCGTCGCCGGCTGGGTGCTCTCGGCGCGAACCCCGCTCGTCCTCGACGACGTCTCCCAGGACCCGCGCTTCGCGCGCGACGTCGCGGAGCAGACGGGCTACGTCCCGAAGGGCCTGATGGCCGTACCGCTGCTCCACGGCGAAGACCCGGTCGGCGTACTCAACGTGCTCGACCGGCCGCAAGAGGCGAGATTCTCCCTGGAGGAGATGGAGCTGCTCGGACTGTTCGCCAACCAGGCCGCGATCGCCCTCGACCTGCTCAGGAAAGCGCGGCGGGCGCGAGCGGTGCTCGAAGAGAGTGGCGCCGACGTGGAGGCACTCGCGCGTCTCGCCGCCCGTCTCGACGAGCTGGAGGGAGCGCGGCGGGAGGCCGGCCTCGAGCTCGTACGCTCTCTGGAAGGCGTCCTGACACGCTGAAGCCGGGGTCTACCCCGGCTTCAGGGACTCAAACTCTTCGCGTCGCCGTCAGTCGTGGCTGTCGTGGCTCTCGACGTTGAAGGCGTGACCCTCGACGTCGGGCGGCTCCTCAGTTCCGTATGCGTCCGCCTTGTCGGCCTTGCGGTACGCGTCGTGGCTCTCGTTGCTCTCGGCGCTGCGATACGCGTGGGCCTCGACGTCGTCGCCCTCGTCGGCGTGGCCGTGGCTGTCGTGGCTCTCGTTGAGTTTGCGATCGTCCGACACTCGGGGTTCTCCTTTCGTGGCGTGGATGCTTACGACCCTCTAGACGGTCCTCGGTGGAGAAATCTTCCCATTAAGTCTGTGAAAACACAATCTGCGATGCTCCCGCTGTAATGGGTGCGCTGCGGCAGCGTCTCGCGGAGTCGTTCGGAGCGTTCGCGCGGATCTTCCGCAACCCCGACATTCGCAAGGTCGAGCTCGCCTGGGCAGCCTCGGTGATCGGCCACTGGGCCTACGGGATCGCGCTCGCCGTCTATGCCTACAACCAGGGCGGCGCCGCCGCAGTCGGTCTGATCGGGCTGATTCGCTTCCTCCCGCCGGCCATCTTCGGCCCCTTTACGGCGATGCTGGCCGATCGTTTCCGGCGCGAGCTCGTCGTACTCGCTTCCAACGGTACGCGCGCCGTCCTGCTGGCATTGTCGGCGGCGACCATCATCCTGGACGGGCCCGCCGCGGTGGTGTACGCCCTCGCCGGCCTGGTCGCGATCGCGTACTCGGCGATCCGGCCGGCGCAGGCCGCCCTGCTGCCGTCGCTCGCGGCCTCGCCGGCCGAGCTGACTGCCGCGAACGTGGCCACGAGCACGATCGAGGCCGTCGGCCTCTTCGGGGGGCCGGCGCTCGGCGGCATCCTGCTCGCCGTCACGAGCACGTCCGTTGTCTTCGTCGCCGCGGCGTGCGGGTTCGCTCTTGCGACGCTCCTGGCCGCTCGCGTGACCTCCCAGCCGCCGCCCCTTCGCCCACAGGAGGAACGGCACATCATCCGCGAGTTCTCGGCCGGTTATGTCACCGTCGTTCGGGAGCGCGGCCTTCGTGTCCTCGTCGCCCTGATCGTCTCCCAGACGCTGGTCGCCGGCGCACTCAACGTGCTCATCGTCGTCACGGCGTTGCGGCTGCTCGACCTCGGCCAGGGAGGGGTCGGCTATCTCACCTCGGCGCTCGGCATCGGAGGCCTGCTCGGGGCCGTCGCGTCCGTGGCGCTCGTCGGGCGTGGACGGCTGACGGCCGACTTCACGATCGGCATCGTGCTTTGGGGGCTCCCGATCGCGGTGATGGGCCTCTGGCCGGCGCCGATCCCCGCCTTCCTGCTCCTCATGATCGTCGGCCTCGGAAACACGCTCGTCGACGTCTCTGCGTTCACGCTCCTCCAGCGAGCCGTTCCCGACGCGGTGCTCGGCCGCGTATTCGGCGCGGTGCAAAGCCTCTGGATCGGATCACTCGGTCTCGGTGCAATCCTCGCCCCGCTCGTGATCGAGCTCGTCGGCATCGAGGGCGCGCTGATCATCACCGGCTCGATCCTGCCCGTGCTCGCTGCGGTTCTGTGGCGCCGGCTGAGCGCGCTCGACCGCGCTGCGCCGGTGCCCGAGCGCGAGCTCGAGCTCCTGAGGGGGATCGAGTTCTTCCGCGTTCTCCCGACGCAGGTGCTCGAGGCGGTCGCCGGGGCGATGGTGCCGTTGCGCCTCGACGCCGGCAGCGAGATCGTCCGGGAAGGTGAGGCCGGTGACCGTTTTTACGTCATCGCGTCGGGCGAGGTGGAGGTCGTCGCCGATGGGCGGGTGATCAATGTCGAAGGTCCCGGCGAATACTTCGGCGAGATCTCGCTGCTCCGCGACGTCCCGAGGACGGCGACGGTGCGTGCGAAGACGGACGTCGACCTTCGTGCCCTCGAGCGTGACGAGTTCATCGCAGCAGTCACGGGGCACGTCGCGAGCGCGGAGGCCGCGGATTCAGTCGTCGCTGCGCGGCTGGGCTCAGCGCGTCCGGGCCTAGTTTCCGCCTGATCTCCTCGCGGGCGGCCTCGGTCTTCGCGAGCTCGAGGTCCATCGCCCTGAGGATCTCGGGCGCCTTCGTGAACTGCACGTCCTCGTAGGCGACCACCTGGAGGTTGTTGCCCCACGGGTCTCGGAAGTCGTTGCCGCGCACCTCGGCGCCGGCTTCGCGCGCGGCCGTCAGCGCCCGTTGCTTGTCGTCGACGACGACGCCGAAGTGCCGGTGGTCGTCGGGCGGCTGTCGGCGGCCCTCGGCGAGCGCGATGAACTGGTCGCCGATATCGATGAAGGCCATCCGGCCGCCTCTGCCGCGGAGCTCGAATTCGAAGATGCGCCCGTAGAAGTCGAGCGCCTCCTCGACGTCTCCCACCTCGAGCGCGACGTGGTTGATCCCGACGAGACGCGCCTTCACGTGCCCACTCTAGGTGACGGCAACTAGCGTCTCTGCCATGATCGTCTCGCTCCATGTCGCGACGGGGGCGCTCGGGGGGTTGGTCGCAGGGTCGCCTGCCGCGGCGATCGTGGTTGGTCCGATCCTTCACGTACTGGGCGACCGAATCCCACACGAGGACATCGGCTCCCACTCCTTCGAAGTGCGAAGCGGGGTGGCCGGCGTCCTCGCACTTGTGCTCGTGCGCGGCCCCCTCGATCCGGCGACGGTCGGCGCGGTCGCGTCGGCGGTTCCGGACGTCGAGCACGTGGTGCGGTTGCCGCGGCCGGGCGGCCGAAAACTGTTTCCGAGCCACCGGATCCGCGGATGGCACCGTCCCGGCGGCCTGTCGGCGAACGTGCAGCTGCTGCTGGCCGGGACGATCCTCGGGGCAGTCCTCGGCGCCGGCCTGCGAGGCTACATTGACCATGCGGGCCGGTAGCTCAGCTGGCAGAGCAGGGGACTTTTAATCCCAAGGTCGCAGGTTCGAATCCTGCCCGGCCCATAGCCAGTGAG
>DASZCE010000025.1:0-1541 GCA_035943455.1 Gaiellaceae bacterium
CTCTTCGCGGTCTTCGTCGCGCTCGGGTTCGGAGCGCTCGGTGCGTTCGCCGCGCTGCGGACCGGGTCGGGCGAGGCGGTGCAGGGGCTCTTCCCGGTCTTCTTCGTCTTCCTGTTCATCTCGTCGATGAACATCCCGCGCAACCTGATGGAGATCACGTGGTTCCGGGACGTCGCCACCGCGAACCCGGTCTCGTACCTCCTCGAATGCGTGCGGAGCCTGATCATCACCGGCTGGGACGGGCAAGCGCTGGCGCTCGGCTTCGGGATCGCGGTCGCCATTGCCGCCGTTTCGCTCGTGCTTGCCGGCGCGGCGCTTCGCTCACGGTTGACGCGATCATGAGGCTCCTGCCTGTCGCACGCGGCGTGGCGTGGCGGACGCTGCACAACGTGTTCACGAACCCTTCGCTCCTCATCCCCTCGCTCATCTTCCCGCTCTTCTTCTTCGTCGCCTTCGCCGGCGGCCTGTCACGGGTCGACCAGGTGCCGGGATTCGACTTCCCGCAGGGCTATACCGCGTTCCAATTCGTCTTCGTCCTCCTGCAGTCGGCCGCCTTCGGCGGCGTCTTCACCGGCTTCGGGATCGCACGGGACTTCGAAAGCGGCTTCGCGCGGCGGCTCTTGCTCGCGGCTCCGAACCGGACGGGCATCCTCCTCGGCTACGCGCTCGCCGCGCTCGTGCGCTGGATCGTGACCATTACGATCGTCACCGGGGTCGCGCTCGCCGCGCAGATGAAGATCGGCGGCGACGGCGTCGACCTCTTCGCGCTCTACGCGCTCGGGCTCCTCGTCAACGTCGCGGCCGTTCTCTGGGCGGCGGGAGTCGCGATGCGGCTCCGGACGATGCAGGCGGGACCCGTGATGCAGATGCCGGTCTTCCTCCTTCTCTTCTTCGCCCCCGTGTACGTCCCGCTCTCGCTCCTGCAAGGCTGGATCCATGCCATCGCCACCGTGAATCCCGCCACCCGGATCCTCGAGGCCGGCCGGGGCTTCATCGCCGGGCAACCCGTCGAGGTCGTGGCCGCCTTCGGCGTCGCGGTGGGGAGCGGGCTCTTGCTTGCGCTCTGGGCGCTCCGGAGCCTGCGCCGGGCCGAGGCAGCCGGAGCCGGTTAGGCCTCGGCCGCGAGCCCCTTGCGGCGGAGCTCGTCGCGGGCCCGCTCCGACTTCTCGAGGCCCGAGAGGCCCATACCCTTCAAAACCTCGGGCGCCTTCGTGAACTGCACGTCCCCGTACTCGACGACTTGCACGCGATTTCCCCACGGGTCGAAGAAGTCGAGGCCGGGCCCGGCGAGGATCTCGACGCCGGCGGCGCGAAGCGCCTCGCGCGCCGCCTCCTTGTCGTCGACGACGACGCCGAAGTGACGGTGCTCGTCCGGCGGCTGGGATCTCCCCTCGGCCAACGCGATGAACTGGTCGCCCATGTCCACGAACGCCATGCGACCTGCCCGCCCCCGGAGCTCGAACGCGAAGAGGCGTCCATAGAAGGTGAGCGCCTCCTCGACGTTGCCGACCTCGAGCGCCACATGGTTGATGCCGACGAGG
>DASZCE010000026.1:0-2165 GCA_035943455.1 Gaiellaceae bacterium
GTCGTCGAGATCGAATCGCAACTGGGCGAGGAGCGACTCCCGGCGGACGTAGAAACGGTGCTCTACCGCATCGTGCAGGAGGCGCTCACGAACGTCGTCAAGCATGCGCAGGCCGACCATGTCAGCATCGTGCTGCAGCGCAAGGAAGGGATCGTTACAACGGTCATCGAGGATGACGGTCGCGGGTTTGCGCCCGGCGACCAGGGGGACGGGGGACTCGGCCTCGTCGGCATGAAGGAGCGCGTCGAGCTCGTCAATGGCCGCTTGGAGATCGAATCCAGCGAGGGGTCCGGGACAACCTTAGTGGTCGAGGTTCCGCTGCGGTGACAATTCGCGTCGTCCTCGTCGACGACCATGCCGTCGTCCGCGCGGGGCTGCGTCTTCTCGTCGATGCCGAGGACGACCTCGAGACTGTCGGAGAGGCGGGCGACGCACGCGAAGCGGTCTTCGAGGTGCGATCGACTAAGCCCGACGTCGTGATCATGGACGTCGGGCTTGGCGGCGGAAAGAGCGGAATCGAAGCCACAACGGACGTACTCCACGAGGCCCCTAATGCCAAGGTCCTCATGCTTTCGATGCAGGACGACCCGCGGTACGTGCGCGAGGCGTTCGCCGCCGGTGCGAGCGGCTATGTCATGAAGGAGGCCGCGGACAACGAACTCGTCACCGCTGTGCGCGAGGTGGCCGCGGGAGGTCGCTATGTCGATCCGGGTCTGGGTGCGCGCATGGCGGCCGCCGAAGCCGAAGCCGCGCGAGCGTCACAGGAAGATCCTCTGTCCGATCGGGAGCGGGAGGTCCTTCGCCTGCTCGCGCTCGGGCACACCAACCAGGAGATCGCGAAGTCCCTCTTCATCTCGGTGCGAACGGCGGAGACACACCGGGCGCACATCATGCAGAAGCTGCGGCTCGGCACGCGAGCCGAGCTTGTTCGCTACGCGATCGCCCAGCGCCTTCTAGACGAGTAACCGCGACGGCTCGTAGTAGCTGCCGGCGAAGGTTTGCTCGGCCAGGTAGGGCCCCAGGTAGCGGGCTGCGATCTTCCCGGCTGGCCACCAGAGCGGCTCGGGCGATGCCACGGAGGCGGGGCCGTGACCGCCGGTGAGCTCTGTGCGGAGAAAGGCGGGACGCCGACCAGTGAGCAGGAGGCCACGGAGCACAGGCTCAAACGGCGTCGGTGTGATCGATACGCCTGCCGCGGCGGCGATCGTCTCGGCAGCGGCATCGGCTTGCTGAGCGGCGATACCTCCCTGCTTCAACGGGAAATTCGTCCCGTCCCCGGCGGCGTACACGTCGTGCAGACCGGCAACCCGACCGAACTCGTCCGTTGGGATGAAACCGTCCTGGAGTTGCGGGAGCCCGTCGATCGGGCGGCCGATGAGGCGCGGGAGCGTCAGGACCCAGTCGGCCTCAATGGATGTGCCGCCCACGATCTCGAGCGCGCGGGCGTCGAACGACGTCGCGTGCAGTTCCGTCCGGAGCTCGATGCCCCGCTCGGCAAGCAACGAACGCACGGCCTCGCTGGCTTCGTGTCCGAACACCACAAGCGGTTCAGCCTCCGGCGTGACGAGGGTAACTTCGGCTCGGAGTCCTTCATGGTCGAGCCGATCGACGATTAGCAGGGCCAGCTCGTACAGAGGCAGCGTCCAGCCGACACCGGTTGGGGCCGCAAGCACGATGCGCCGCACGAGCCCCCAAGCGACATCCTCGAAGAGCATCTCGATCGCCCGGGAATCCCGCGGGTCGCCGAACGTGATCGCGCCGGGAATGGCGTCCCGCACCTGAGCGCCACAGGCAACGAGCAAAGCGTCATAGTCGAGCGACCGGCCCCGGCTTGTGTAGACGCTGTGTGCGTCCGGAGATGCGAGCACCAGAGCGCCCTGCTCGTAGTGGGCGCCGCAGCCGGTCGCCAGCCCGTCCAGCGGAAAACGGGCAATCGACCCAAGTCCGAACGGCTTGGCAACAGCGAGGGGTCGATACGTGAACTCCTTGTCCGGCGCGAGCAGCGTCAGATCGACGCATTCCTCCGCGATCTGGCGTAACGCAACCATCGCCTCCAGTGCGGCGACCCCGCCCCCGGCGATCACGACGTGATAGCGGTTGGTTTCCATGGGGTGATCCTCGCCACGGCGGCTCGATCGAACATCCGAACCTCCGCTGATTCGAAC
>DASZCE010000027.1:0-9028 GCA_035943455.1 Gaiellaceae bacterium
AGAAAATCTTCGAGCTGATCGCCGAGCACCGGCCGACGATTCTTGTGAATGTCCCGACGATGATGGCTCAGATGGTGAGCCATCCCGAGCACGATCTCTCCTGCCTCCGGCTGTGCACGTCCGCGGGCGAGGCGCTGCCGCGTGAGCTGCACGACCGCTGGCTGGAGACCTTCGGCGTCGAGGTGCTGGACGGGATCGGCTCCTCCGAGGCGTACCACATCTACATCTCGAACAGGCCTGGCCGGGTCCGGCCCGGGAGCACCGGCGAGCTCGTCCCCGGCTACTCGGCGCACGTCTCCGAGAACGGCGAGCTCTGGATCGAGGGCGACACGGCGGCGCTCCTGTACTGGGGCGAGCATGAGAAGACGAAGCAGACCTTCGCCGGCGACACCGTCAAGACCGGCGACCTGTTCGAGCGCGACGACGACGGCTACTTCTGGTACCGGGGGCGCGTCGACGACCTGATCAAGGTCGGCGGGATCTGGATCGCGCCCGCCGAGATCGAGCACTGCCTCGTCTCGCATCCGCAGGTCGTCGAGTGCGCGGTCGTCGGCGCGCAGGAGAACGGGCTGACGGTGACGCGTGCCTTCGTCGTCGTCCGCGAACCGGTCGAGGAACGCTCGCTGCAGGAGTTCGTCCGCGAACGCCTCGCCCCCCACAAGGTGCCGCGCGAGGTGCGCATCGTCGAGGATCTGCCGAAGACACCGTCCGGGAAGCTCGACCGCAAGGCTCTCCGGTGAGCCGCGTGGTCGTCGTCACGGGAGGGACGAAAGGGGTCGGCAAGGCGGTCGCCGAGCGGTTCGCCGCCGCGGGCGACCGGGTCGAGGCGGTGGGCCGCGACGTCCTCGACGTCACCGACGAGGAGGGCGTGAGCGCGTTCTTCGAGCGCACCGGCCCCGTCGACGTCCTGGTGAACAACGCCGGGGCAGCCTCGAGCGCGCCGTTCGATCGCACGTCGCTGGAGGAGTGGCGCGCGCACCTCGACGTCAATGCCACCGGCGCGTTCCTTTGCACTCGCGCCGTGATCGGCGGCATGATCGAGCGCGGGAATGGGCGCATCGTCACCGTCGCCTCGACCGCCGGGCTCGCCGGCGGGAGGTACACCGCCGCCTACACGGCATCGAAGCACGCCGCCGTCGGGCTGATGCGCGCCACCGCCGCCGAGGTCGCGGGGACGGGCGTGACCGCCAACGCCGTCTGCCCGACCTGGGTCCGCACGGACATGGTGCGGCGGGCCGTCGAGCGCATCGTCGAAGCGACCGACCGCGATGCGGAGCAGGCCGAGGCGGCGCTCGTCTCGATGTCACCGCTGGGACGGCTGCTCGAGCCCGAGGAGGTCGCGTTCGCAGTCGAGTTCCTGGCGGCGCCCGAGGCGGGCGCGATCAACGGCCAGACGCTCGTGCTCGACGGCGGAGGCATTCAGCAGTGAGCCCGTTCCGCGCGTCTGCGGCACTCACCCGCGACTGGAAGAACTTCGACTTCACGCTCGACGACGGCGTGGCCACCGTGACCTTCTCCCGTCCGGACAAGCTGAACGCGCTCACGTTTGACGTCTACGCCGACCTCCGCGACCTCGTCGGCGAGCTTCCGCACCGCGGCGATTGCCGCGTCCTCGTGCTGACCGGGGAGGGCCGCGGCTTTTGCTCCGGAGGAGATGTCGAGGAGATCATCGGCGAGCTCCAGCGGATGGGCGCGGGCGAGCTGCTCGAGTTCACCCGGATGAGCGGGGCCGTGGTCAGGGCGATGCGTGACGCGCCGCAGCCGATCGTTGCGGCTGTCAACGGCGTCGCGGCGGGTGCGGGCGCGGTGCTCGCACTTGCCGCCGATCTCCGGCTCGTGGCCAGCTCGGCCAGGTTCTCGTTCCTGTTCACGAAGGTGGGACTGGCCGGAGCGGACATGGGTGCCGCGTACCTGCTGCCGAGGCTCGTCGGACTCGGGCGGGCGGCGGAGCTGCTGATTCTCGGCGGCGAGATCGAAGCGGCGCGGGCAGCGGGGATCGGCCTCGCGACGCGGGTCGTGCCTGACGACGAGCTTGCCGCGGCGGCCCAGGCGCTGGCGAGGGAGCTGGCCGACGGTCCGGCGCTCGCCCACGCGACGACGAAGATCCTCCTTACCCGCGAGCTGGACCTCGATCTCGGCGGCGCGATCGAGATGGAGGCGCTGGCGCAGGCGCTGCTGATGAAAAGCGACGACTTCGGCGAGTTCTATGCCGCATGGTCGGAGGGAAGGAGCCCGGCGTGGAGCGGCCGGTGATCGTCAACCCGCCGGAGCTGCCGGAGCCGGTCGGGTACGCGCATGCGGTCGTCGCCGGCAGCGCCGTCTACCTCGGCGGCCAGATCGGTGACGGCGAGACCGTCGTCGAGCAGTTCGACTCGGCCGCCGGCAAGGTCGTCGCCTCGCTGCGGGCTGCCGGCGGGCAGCCCGACCACCTCGTCTCGCTCGTCGTCTACACGACCGACGTGGACGAGTACCGGGCGTCGCTCCGGGAGCTCGGGGAGGTGTGGCGCCGCCATTTCGGTCGCCGGTACCCGGCGATGGCGCTCGTCGGTGTGAACGCGCTCCTCGAGCCCGCGGCCAAGGTCGAGCTGATGGGCGTCGCGGTCGTCGATGGCTGACCTCCTCGAGCGAGCCCGTCGCCTCGGCCACGAGGTCTTCGCGCCGCTCGCCGTCAACGGCGAGCCCGGGCGGCTCAACCGCTCGCTCGTCGCGGCGCTGGGCGAGCACGGCCTCCTCCACCTCGTGTTCAAAGGATCCGCGACGGAGCTCTGCGAGCTGCGCGAGGGCCTCGCCCACGGGAGCACCGAGGCCGAGACGGCGCTCGCACTTCAGGGTCTCGGCGGCTATCCGATCCTGCGCGCCGGACGACCGCAGATCGCCGACGACTGGATCCCGCGCCTCGCCGCCGGCTCAGCAGTGGCGGCCTTCGCGCTCAGCGAGCCAGAGGCGGGCTCGGACGCCGCCAGCCTGACTCTCCGGGCCGAGCGTGACGGCGAGGGCTTCCGTCTCACCGGTGTGAAGCTCTGGATCTCGAACGCGCCGGAAGCGGACGTGTACTCGGTGTTCGCCCGTACGTCGGATGAAGGCGCGCGGGGGATCACAGGCTTCGCCGTGCCGCGTGATTCCGCCGGCCTGACGGGCGAGCACCTCGAGCTGCTGGCGCCCCACCCGATCGGCAGGCTCGACTTCGACGGCGTCCGTGCCGGGCCCGAGCAGGTGCTGGGAGAGGTCGGCGGCGGCTTCGCGCTCGCGATGGACACGCTCGACCTCTTCCGCCCGAGCGTCGGCGCGTTTGGCGTCGGGATGGGACAGGCGGCGCTGGACGCGGCGGTTTCGTACACGGCCGAGCGGGAGGCGTTCGGCAAGCCGCTCGCTGGCTTCCAGGCGGTTGGGCACCAGCTCGCCGACGTGGCGACGCAGCTCCAGGCCGCCCGCCTGCTCGTCCGCGACGCGGCCGCACAGTACGACGCCGGTGTGCGCCCGGTGCGCAAGGCTTCGGCGATGGCGAAGCTCTTCGCCACGGAGACGGCGCAGCGTGCGGTCGACGTCGCGATCCAGGTGCACGGTGCGCGGGCGCTCGAGAAGGGTCACCTGCTCGAGCATCTCTACCGGGAGGTGCGCGCGCCGCGGATCTACGAGGGCGCTTCCGAGGTCCAGCGCGAGATCATCGCCCGCGAGCTGTACCGGGAAGCGGCGCAGTGAGCGTTCTCACGTCACCGGGGCGCCGCTGGGGGTGCGGGGCCGGAGGGCACAGTGCTATGCAGCACGGGCCCGGAAGGCACCGTGCCGCCAGCGGCGTCAGCCTTCGGCGGAGCCCGGCTTCGCCGGGCGGGAGCCGAAGGAGGCTGGTGGCGTGAGCAAGGAGCGCTCGCTCAACTACACGACCTACCTCGCCCTCGAGGAGATCCTCGGGGCGCAGCGGCCGAAGTCGGACGAGCACGACGAGGTCCTGTTCATCGTCGTCCATCAGGTGTACGAGCTCTGGTTCAAGCAGCTGATCCACGAGCTCCGCTACCTGCAGCGAATGCTCGAAGACGCGAACGACGCGCGCGCGTTCGCGACCTTCAAGCGGCTGCTGACGATCCTCAAGCTCGTCGTCGCGCAGCTCGACGTGATCGAGACGATGACGCCGGTGCAGTTCCTCGCCTTCCGCGAACGGCTCGAGCAGTCGTCGGGGTTCCAGTCGGGCCAGTTCCGCGAGCTGGAGGCGATCCTGGGTCGCCGGGATCCCGGCGTCCTGAACGCCTACCACGAGGGCAGCATCGATTACGAGAAGGTCCATGCAGCGATGGAACGGCCGTCCGTCTACGACTCGTTCCTTCGCTACCTGTCCAAAAAGGGCTACGAGGTTCCGACCGAGGTCCTGGAGCGGGACGTCACGGAGCCGGTGCAGGAATCGGAGGGCGTCCAGGCCGCGCTGCTCCAGGCGTACCGCGACGACGGCGAGCCGGCGCAGCTGGCCGAGCGGATGGTCGACTTCGACGAGGGCTTCATGGAGTGGCGCTATCACCACGTGAAGATGGTCGAGCGGACGATCGGCTCACGGCCCGGCACGGGCGGCTCGCCGGGGGCGGCGTACTTGCGAACGACGCTCCACAAGCCGTTCTTCCCCGACCTCTGGACGGTGCGCGCCGAGCTTTGATCCGGGCCGAGGAGCTCGCGCCACACTACTCGGCCTTCCGTGTGGCCGAGCGGCTGCTGTTCACCGGGCACTCGCACCAGGCCTGGCCGGACGTGGCGCGCGAGGGGGTGATCGAGGCGTGGGAGGACGCGGCGTTGCACGTGGACGAGAAGTGGGGCCGCGCGTTCGAGCGGGCGGAGCGGGTGCGCGACGGGTTCCGGCTTTGGCTTGACGAGCCGGACGCCGAGATTGCCCTCGACCAGAACACGTTCGGGCTCGTGCTGCGGTTCCTCTCGGCGCTCGACCTCGCGCGCAGGCCGCGGCTCGTGACGACCGACGGCGAGTTCCACACGCTCCGGCGGCTGATGGCTCGCCTCTCGGACGAGCGCTGGCTCGACGTGGTCGTCGTGCCGGCCCGACCCGCCGACACGCTCGCCGAGCGACTGGCGGCCGAGGCCGATGAGCGGACCGCTGCCGTTCTCGTCTCGGCCGTGCTCTTCACGGACTCCCGGATCGTCCCAGGGATCGAGCAGCTGGCTTCGGGGATCGACGCCGAGCTTCTCGTCGACGTCTACCACGCCTTCGGCGTCATGCGTGTTCCCCTTCCCGAGTCGGCGTGGGTGGTCGGAGGCGGCTACAAGTACCTCCAGCTCGGCGAGGGCAACTGCTTTCTGCGCGTCCCGCCGCACGCCGACGAGCTGCGGCCGGCCTTTACCGGCTGGTTCGCCGAATTCGCCGAGATGGCGACGGAGAAGCGGCCGGGCGCGGTCGAGTACCCAAAAGGCGGCATGCGCTTTGCGGGCGCAACGTACGACCCGACGAGCCACTACCGGGCCACGCGCGTCTTCGACTTCTTCGACGAACGGGGCCTGACTCCGGAGGCGCTCCGTGAGAACTACCTGCGCCAGACGATGAGGCTGGCGGAGGCACTCGACGTCCCCGGGCGACGCGAGGATTACGGCGGCTTCCTCGCGCTCGAGGTCGCGGACGCCGAAGACGTCAGCCGGCGCCTCGCCGAGGACGGCGTGATGACGGACTCCCGTGGCCGCTACCTCCGTCTCGGCCCGGCGCCGTACCTGTCCGACGAGCAGCTCGACCATGCCGCCGAGAAGGTCGCCCGCGTGGCGCGCCGCGCCGCTCCGCGCAACAATTCCGGCGGGTACAACGACCAGGGGAGGAGAAAATGAAGGGACGGAGGTTTGGGGTCGCCGCCCTCGCTGCGGTCACCCTCGTCCTTCTCGGCGCCGCGGCCGGCTCGAGCGCGCCGGCGGGGGACGTCTGGCTCGCCGAGATCTCGCCGCTGACGGGGCCGCTCTCGTTTGTCGGCGTCGACAACCGCCAAGGCGTCGACGTCGCCGTCAAGGAGATCAACCGCCGGGGCGGGATCAAGGGGCGCCGCCTACGTGTGCAGGTCTTCGACGACGGGTCGAACCCGTCGCAGGCGGTCAGCCACATGAACAACGTCGCGGGGGACAAGAAGTTCCTCGGCGTCATCGGCTCCGGCTTCAGCTCGTCAGGCCTCGCCGTCGCGCCGATCGTCGCCCGGGAGAAGATCCCGTACATCTCGATGGCCTCGTCGTTCGCGCAGGTCCAGCCGGCGAAGCCGTACTACTTCATGACGACGGCGACGAGCCGCCTCTTCGCCTACGCGATGGCCTTCCAGCTGCGGAAGACGAAGATCAAGCGGATCGCCCTGATGGCCGACAACGGCGGCTTTGGGCGCGAGGGTGTGCGCAACGTCGAGGAGCTGTCCTCGAAGTTCGGCTTTCAGGTCGTCGAGAGGGTGATCTTCCCGCTGACGAGCACGAGCTTCCAGGCTGAGCTGACGCGGATCAAGAACTCGAACGCGCAGGTGCTCTGGCTCTGGAATGCGACCACACTCGCGGTGACGATCACCAAGGAGGCAAAGCAGCTCGGCCTGCGCCAGCGCCTCGTCCTCACGGGCGGAAACGCATCGCCGCAGTACCTCGGTCCAGCGTGTCCGCAGAACGCCAGTGCGCTGATCGACAGCTACCTCGGGCCGGTGGCGAAATACCTGCCGAAGCGGAATCCGTCACGGGCGATCGCGCTCAAGGTCGATCGCGCGCTTCGCAAGCAGGGCTCGACGTTCAACTACGACGGCTACACCGGTGTGTCGATGTTCCGCGCGGCGATGATCCGCGGCGGCTTCAGCCGCGACGCGATCAACAACGCCCTGGAGACTAAGATGCGCGGGTTCGTCGGGCCGGGCGGGCGCTACTACTACGACGCCCAGAACCACTCGGGGCTTGGGCTCAAGAGCATGGTCGTCTCGAGGATCGCGCGCTGCAGGATGGTGCCGGCGCAAAACCTAAAGAGGCGCTTCTAGCTCATCCGCAGCCTGCGCGCGGCGGCGACGGTCGCCGCGCGCAGGCTCGGCAGCAGCCCGCGCGGGACGAACAGCATCACGACGATCAGGATCGCGCCGAAGACGCCGACCGAGAACACCTGCGGCGCTTGCGGCGGCAGGTCGTAGCCGACGAGCTCCTCGCGCGCGCCGAGCTCGCGCAGCTTGTCCTCGAGGTAGGTGATGGCGACGGCGCCGGCCACCGCTCCGTACACGGAGCCCATTCCGCCGACGGCGACCATGACCACGAACGTGATCGAGATGATCAGCGGGAAGGCGTCGGGGGAAAGGAAGAGCAGGTAGTAGGTGAAGAGTCCGCCGGCGAGGCCGGCGAGGCCCGCCGCGAGCACGAACAGGCGCAGCTTGACCATCGCGACGTTGACGCCGGCGGCCGCGGCCGAGGCCTCACTGGTCGCGATCGCGCGCATCGCCCGGCCGGCGCGCGAGCCGACCAGGTTGAGTGCGATCAGGACGCTGAGCGCGACGATCGCCCAGACGAGCGCTGCGAGGCGGCCCTTGTCGATGGTCTGACCCACAATCTCGAGTGGAGGAATGCCGACGAGGCCCGGGTCCTGGCCGCCGGTGAAGCGGTCCTCCGCATAGAGCGCCGCGAGCAGGATCAGATGGAGGGCCAGCGTTGCGAAGGCGAGGTAGTGGCCGCGGAGTCGCAGGAGCGGGACGCCGACGACGGCGGCGACGACGGCCGTCAAGACCGGCGCGGCGAGGAGGGCCGGCAGCGGGTCCCACCCGGCCTCGGGATTGACGAGGCGCTCGTCAGGGTCGATGCCGAGCGTCAGGATGCCGGTGGTGTAGGCGCCGAGCGCGTAGAACGCGCCCTGCCCGAGCGAGATCTGGCCGGCGAAGCCCATCAGCAGCGAGAGCCCGACGGCGACGATCGCGGCGAGGCCCATCCGCGTGTACATGGGGAGCGCTCCCGGGCTGAGCGCGAATGCGAGGAGAACGGCGACGGCGCCGAGCAAAATCGTCCCGCCGATCCGGGCGAGGCTCGTCCACGGGCGCTGCTCCGGCATCAGGTTGCCTCGACCTCGTGCCGCGAGCGCCAGCCGATCAGGAGCAGGATGATGATCAGGGCCGCCGCGAGCTCGTACTGGCGCGCCTGCTCCGTGAGCCGGTCACCGTAGACGACGACCATCTGCTCGGCCACACCGAGGAGGAGCCCGCCGAGGTACGCATAGCGGATCGAGACGAGCCCCCCGACGGCGGCGGCGGCGAAGCCGTTGACGGCAATCCCGACGTCGGAGTCGTAGTTCACCGACGTCACCGGGGTGAGCAGCACCCAGCCGAGAGCCGAGAGCGCGGCGGAGACGGCGAAGGCGATCATCGCGACGGCACGGACGTTGATGCCTACGAGCTCAGCGGCGCGGACCTGGTCGGCGCAGGCGACGAGCGCGTTCCCGACGATCGTCTTCCGCAACACGAGCGTCAGCAGGAGCGCGGCTGCGATCGTCACCCCGACGACGAGGGCGTACTGCGGGCTGATCGCGACGTCCCACACCGACCACGATCTCTCGGAGATCCCGGCGTAGTTGTGAGGCCGGTCGCCGAACTTCAGCAGCTCGAGCGAGGAGACGACAAGAGCGATCCCGAGCGTGATCACGAGGCTCGCCAGCGGCGTCGTCTTGCCGCGGAACCCCATCGCGACGAAGCCGAAGACGGCGCCGATTCCCGCGACGGCGATGACGGCAATGGCTCCCGCGAGCCATGTCGGCACCTCGGGAACGAGCCAGAACGTGAAGAGCCCGCCCATGACCGCGAAGGCGCCCTGAGCGAAGTTGATGATGTTCGTCGTCCGGTAGATGAGGACGAACGAGATGCCGACGAGGGCGAAGGCGGAGCCGGTCGAGACGCCGACGACGAGCGCCTGCAGGAACGTGCGGATGTCCGCCTCGCTCACGACACTGGCCGCCTTCGGCTCCCGCCCGGCGGGGCCGGCTGAGGCGTCGCTTGCGATGCCGACAAGAGGCCATGCCGGCTTTGCCGGCGTGGCCGTTTGCTCCGCCGAAGGCTGACGACGCTGGCGGCAG
>DASZCE010000028.1:0-2601 GCA_035943455.1 Gaiellaceae bacterium
GTTTTCTGAAGGGCTTCGGGATCAAGAACAGCGATTCGCAGATCGCCTGTGTAGGCAACGGCCAGGGGCAGACGGCACCGTCGCAGACGGCGATGGAGAACTGTCTCCAGAAGAGCCCCAACATCAACGTCGTCTACACGATCAACGAGCCGAGCGCCAAGGGCGCCTGGAACGCGCTCAAGAACGCTGGGAAGACGAAAGCCGCGACGACGATCGTCTCCGTCGACGGCGGCTGCGCGGGTGTCCGGAACGTGAGAGCCGGAATCATCGACGCGACCTCGCAGCAGTACCCGCTGCGCATGGCTGCGAGAGGCGTGGCGGCAGTCGTCAGCTACGCCAGGACCGGCAGGAAGGTTTCGGGTTACCACGACACCGGCGTGAACCTGATCGCGCTCAAGCGGCGGACCGGAGTCCCGTCCAAGGGTGTCGCCTACGGCCTCAAGAACTGCTGGGGCTAGACCGACACCTCGTTCTCCGAGACCGGGGCGTCGCTGGCGCCCCGGTCTCGTTCTCGACTGGCGGATACTCCGCGTCGTGACGGCCCTCGAAGCCGCAGTTCGCGTCCCTGGCCGCGTGCTCGCGACGCCGACGATCGGCCCGTTCGTCGCGCTGCTACTCGCCATGGCCTTCTTCACCGTCAAGTCGGACAACTTCCTCCAAGGCCAGAACCTCTCGCTCGTGCTCCAGCAGGTGATCGTCGTCGGCGTGCTGGCGATCGGGCAGACGTTCGTCATCCTCACCGCTGGAATCGACCTCTCGTGCGGCACGGTGATGGCCTTCGGCCAGATCGTGATGACGAAGCTTGCGGTCGCCAACGGCGTCGATCCCCTGCTCGCGATCGGGCTCGGGATCCTGGCGTGCGTCGGCTTCGGGGTCGTCAACGGCAGTCTGGTGACAGGCCTCCGGCTCCCGGCGTTCATCGTCACCCTCGGCACGCTCAACATCGCGTTCGCGCTCACTCACGTCTACTCGAATGACGAGACGTACTCGGATCTCCCCAGCGAGCTGCTCTTCTTCGGCAAGACGTTCACGGTCCGGAACACGGATGTCACCTACGGCGTCGTGCTCATGTTCATCCTGTTCGGGGTCGCCTGGTTCGCGCTGACGCAGACGGCCTGGGGCCGCCACGTCTACGCGGTCGGCGACAACCTCGAGGCGGCGCGGCTGATGGGGATCAAGGTCAACCGCGTGCTGCTCAGCGTCTATGTGCTGGCCGGCCTCACGTACGGGATCGCTGCCATGCTCCTCGCCGCGCGAACCGAGCTCGGCGATCCGAACGCGGGACAGACGACCGAGAACCTCGACGCGATCACCGCCGTCGTGCTCGGGGGGACGAGCCTCTTCGGCGGCCGCGGTAGCGTGATCGGGACGCTGATCGGGGCCGTGGTCGTGGGGGTCTTCAGGAACGGGCTGACGCTGATCGGCGTCGAGGTCGTCTGGCAGTACTTCGTCACCGGCATCCTGGTCATCCTCGCGGTCTCGGTCGACCAGCTCACCCACCGGAAGCGGGCGTGACCGAGAACGGACGGCAGCCGATCCTCGAGGCGCGTGGCCTGGTCAAGCGCTACGGGCACGTCGTCGCGCTCGACGGCGCCGACTTCGAGCTCTATCCGGGCGAGATCGTCGGGATCATCGGCGACAACGGCGCGGGCAAGTCGACCTTGATCAAGGCGCTGTCCGGCGCCCTCCAGCCGGATGAGGGCGAGATCCGCCTCGACGGCGAGCGCGTGCGGTTCCGGTCCCCGGCCGATGCGCGGCGGGCCGGAATCGAGACCGTGTACCAGGATCTCGCGGTCGCTCCCTCGCTGGACATTGCCGCGAACATCTTCCTGGGGCGGGAGGCGCGGTGGCGCGGCCCGCTCGGCGTCGGACTCCGCCTTCTCGACAAGCGCCGCATGCGCCGGGAGGCTGCGCAGCACTTCGCCGAGCTCGAGATCGGCGTGCAGTCGATCGTCCAGCCTGTCGAGAATCTCTCGGGCGGTCAGCGGCAGGGTGTTGCGGTCGCGCGCGCGGCGAAGTGGGCGCGCCGGCTCGCGATCATGGACGAGCCGACGGCGGCGCTCGGCGTGCGCGAGACCCGGCAGGTGCTCGACCTGATTCAGCGCGTCCGCCACCGAGGCCTGCCGGTGATCCTGATCAGCCACGACATGCCCCATGTCTTCGAGCTCGCCGACCGCATCCTGATCATGCGCCTCGGAAAGCGCGTTGCCGTCGTGACACCTCAGACGCACACGATGCCGGAGGCAGTCGCGATCATGACGGGCGCGACGAAGAGCGAGCTCGAGCAGGCGATGACGAAGGAAACGCCACCGGAATGAGCGTCAAGTGGGGTCTCCTTTCGACCGCGCGGATCAACGGCCTCGTGCTCGAGGGAGCGGCGCAGACTGACCGCGCGGACGTCATCGCCGTTGCAAGTCGTGACCGCGCCCGTGCGGAGGCCTATGCGCGGGACCACGGGATCGAGCGCGCGTATCCGAGCTACGAGGCGCTGCTGGATGACCCGGAGGTGGAGGCGGTCTACATCCCGCTTCCCAATTCGCGGCACGTCGAATGGACGGTGCGGGCGTTGGAGGCCGGCAAGCACGTGCTGTGCGAGAAGCC
>DASZCE010000029.1:0-4617 GCA_035943455.1 Gaiellaceae bacterium
CCCCCCACCCCGCCCTAGCGTTTTACGGTTAGTGCGTGGACGCGACCGAAGAACGGACGGCACTCGCCGCGTTCGTCGCGACGTCCGTTCTCGCCGGCGGCAACGCCGTCGCGATTCGCTTCAGCAACCGCGAGCTCGACCCGTTCTGGGGAGCGTTCTTGCGCTTCGCGCTCGCCGCCTCGCTCCTTGCGGCGCTGATGGCGGCACTGCGGCTGACGCTGCCGCGAGGGCGAGCGCTGACCGGAACCGTGCTCTACGGGGCACTCGGGTTCGGCGCCGGCTTTGCGCTCGCCTACTACGGGCTCGTCCGAATCCACGCCGGCCTCGGCCAGACGCTTCTCGCCGTCGTCCCTCTCGCGACGCTCTTCCTCGCCGTGCTCCAGCGACAGGAGCGCCTTCGCCTCGGCGCACTGCTGGGCGGACTGATCGCGCTCGCCGGGATCGCCGTGATGTCGAACGCGACCCTCGATGCGGACGTGCCCATCCTTTCGCTGGCTGCCGTCCTCGGGAGCGCGCTCTGCCTTTCGCAGGCGGCCGTCCTCGTCAGACGGTTTCCGCCGGTCCACCCCGTGACGATGAACGCCGTCGGTATGGCGACCGGCGCAGTGCTGCTCTTCGGCGGCGCCCTCCTCGCCCATGACACCCTCGAAGTCCCTCGACGTGCGGAGACGTGGCTCGCGATCGGTTACCTCGTCCCGGTCGGATCGGTGCTCGTCTTCGTCCTCTACCTCGTCGTGCTCCGGTACTGGGAGGCCTCGCGTGCGGCGTACGAGTTCGTGCTCATCCCCCTCGTCACCGTGGCGCTCTCGACCTGGCTGGACGACGAGCCGCTCGGGATCGCCCTGCTGCTTGGAGGACCGCTGGTCCTGCTCGGCGTCTACGTCGGCGCGCTACGGCGCGCCCCGTCGACCTAGGAGGATGTGCGCCGCCGCCAGCGGTGGAGGTGCTTCGACTTCGCCGCGGAGCGCGGCGGCTCGGGTTCCGGCGGCGGGTCGTGCTCGGCGAGCCAGCGGGCCGCCGCGTCATCCGGGTCGAGACCGACTTGCCGTTCGCGCTGGGCCCGCTTTTGGGCGCCCCGATGGGTCAACCGGTACCTCAAACCTTGGCTTCCTCTTTCTCCTTCTGCGCCTCGGCCATCACCTTCTGCGCGACGTGCGACGGGACTTCCTCGTAGCGCGCGAAGGCCATGTGGTAGTCGCCCCGGCCTCCGGTCATGGAGGTCAGCGACTGCGAGTAGGTGAGGATCTCGGCCATCGGCACCTCCGCCTTGATCATTGTGAGGCCGCCGCCGACCGGCTCCATGCCGAGGAGCCGCCCTCGCCTTGAGTTGAGGTCGCCGTTCACCGAGCCGACGGCCTCGTCCGGGACGGTCACGTCCACCTCCATGATCGGCTCGAGGAGGACGGGATCCGCCTGCTCGTAGGCCTGTTTGAACGCCAGCGAGCCGGCGATCTTGAATGCCATCTCCGACGAATCGACGCTGTGGTGGGAGCCGTCGACGAGCTCGACGCGAACGCCCTGAACGGGCGCGCCGGCAAGCTCGCCGTGCACCATCGCCTCCTGGATCCCTTTGTCCACCGCCGGACGGAATCCCTGTGGGATCACGCCCCCCACGATCTTGTCGACGAACTCGTACCCGGTGTGACCCTCGATCGGCTCGAGGACGATGTGCGCATCGCCGAACTGACCGCGGCCACCGGTCTGCTTCTTGTAGCGGCCGTGACCGCGCGACGGCTTGCGGATCGTCTCGAGGTACGGCACCCGCGGTTGCCGCAGGTCGACCTCGACGCCGAAACGGCGCTTGACGCGCTCGACCGCGACCTCCACGTGCATCTGGGACAGCCCGGAGAGCAGCTGCTCGCCCGTCTGTTGGTCGCGCCGGAGCACGAGCGTCGGGTCCTCCTCGGACAGCCGCCGAAGCGCCGTTCCCAGCTTCTCCTCGTCGCCCTTCGCCTTCGGTGCGATCGCGAAGCTCATCACCGGCTCCGGAAACTCGATCTTCGGCTGTTGCTCGACCTCCTTCTCGGCGTCGAGCAGGAGATCGCCGGTGAGGACGTCCTTCAGCTTGGCGACCGCGCCGATGTCGCCCGCGCTGAACTCGTCGGCCTGCTCGTGCTCCTTCCCCTGGAGCATGAGCAGCTGTCCGACACGCTCCTTGTTGTGAGAGCGGGTGTTCACGAGCGTCGAGTCGGAGCTCACGGTCCCCTCGATCACACGGAAGACGTTGATGCGGCCGGCGAACGGGTCGGCGACAGTCTTGAACACGAACGCCGCACTGCCGGCGCCGTCGACATGGACGTCGAACGTCTTCTTGGCGGGCGAGGGAATGCCTTCGACGAGCAGGTCGAGGATCGCGGTGGTGCCGAGGTTCTTCGTCGCGACGCCGCAGGCAACCGGGAAGATCTCGCCGCGCGTGACCGCGTCCTTGAGGGCGTGCGCGACCTCCTCGTCGGAGAGCTCCTGGCCCTCGAGGTAGCGCTCCATCAGCCCCTCGTCGGTCTCAACGACGGAGTCGAGCAGCTTCTCCCGGTACTCCGCCACCTGGTCGGCGAGCTCAGCGGGGATCTCGCCGGGCGCTGTCTCCTTCCCGCCCTCGGGGCTCGTATACGCCTTCATGTGCAGCAGGTCGACGATCCCCGTCAGATCGTGCTCGGAGCCGATCGGGAGGTGGATCGCGACCGCGCGCGGCGAGAGCGAGCTCTGGAGCGCGTTGAGCACACGGAAGAAGTCGGCCCGTTCGCGGTCGAGCATGTTGACGAAGAGGACCCGCGAGAGGCCGAGCTCCTCGGCGCGCGCCCACAGGCGGCTGGTCTGCACCTCGACGCCCATCACCCCGGACACCACGATCAGCGCCCCCTCTACGACCCGGAGCGCCGCGATCGCGTCGCCCTGGAAGCTCGGCTCACCGGGCGTGTCGATCAGGTTGATCTTGCGTCCCTGCCAGTCGAGGTGCGCGAGGGAGGCGGAGATCGTCATCTGCCGCCGCTGTTCGTCCTCGTCCCAGTCGCCGACGGTGGAGCCCTGCTCGATCGTCCCGAGCCGGTTCACGGCGCCGGCCTGAAAGAGCATCGCCTCGATGAGCGAGGTCTTGCCCGTCCCCCGGTGGCCGACGACGGCGACGTTGCGGATCTTTCCGGACTCGACAGCGGGCATACGAACAGGTCCTCCTCGGTCGCTTGCGGTTCTCGAGTCTAGCGGTGGCCCAGCGTACGATTCCGGCGCAAAACGGCTCGTTCACGCTTCCTGCGGCCGGCCTGAGCTCGATGCGACGCAGCCCCGTTCGGTCCGAGCGTCTGGGTCACGGCGCTCTGATGGTTGCTCTACCGGTTATGCCTCGGCTTCCGCCCGCTGCGTCGCGCCGGAGAGACGGGCCTTCAGACGCAGGATCGCCTTGGTGTGAAGCTGGGAGACCCGCGACTCGGTGACGCCGAGCACCTCGCCGATCTCGCGAAGGGTCAGCTCCTCGTAGTAGTAGAGCGTGACGACGAGCTTCTCCCGTTCGGGCAGGCGGGCGATCGCTTCCCCGAGTGCCTCCTTGAGCTCGGTCGCCTGCAGCGACGTCTCCGGCGCCGGCGCCTCGGTGTCCTCGATGGTGTCGATCAGGGCGACCTGGTCGCCGCCGGAGCCGCCGATCGTCCAGAGCTCGTCGAGCGCGGCGATCGAGGAACGCGAGATGTCCGTGAGGCTGTCCTCGAGCTCTTCGACGGTGATCCCGACCTGGCTCGCGATCTCCTCGTCGCTGGGCGGACGGTGGAGCTTGGCCTCGAGGTGCGCGATCGCGCGCTCGATCTCGCGAGCTCGGGCGCGGACCGAGCGCGGCACCCAGTCGAGCGACCGAAGCTCGTCGATGATCGCGCCCTTGATCCGTGCGATCGCGTAGGTCTCGAACTTCACATCCCGGTCCGGGTCGTAGCGCTCGATCGCGCCGATAAGCCCGAGCAGGCCATACGAGACGAGGTCCTCCTCCTCCACATGAGCCGGAAGACCGCTGCCGAGTCGGCCTGCGACGTACTTGACGAGCGGTGCGTAGGTCAGGATCAGGCGGTCGCGTAGGCCCTTGTCGTCCGGCTTGGCGCGGAACGAGCGCCAGAGCTGCTGGGTTTCGTCCAGGCCCACGGAAACGGAAGAATACGGCGCGAGGGGGTCAACCAATCACGGGTGCCGGGCGGCGCGAAGCGTCCGGACCGCAAGCCCGCCCATCCAGAGTGTGAGGACGGCGCCGGCGACGACGATCACCCAGACGCCGGCGTCGAACGCCGCCGCCGTGACCCCCGCGAAGAAAACGGTGAGGAAGGCAAACAACGCTCCCTGGACGCGGCGCCGACCGGCCTCGGCCATCGACGGAGCGTATCTCTACAATCGAGGCGCCCAGGGGCGTAGCTCAATTTGGTAGAGCACCGGTCTCCAAAACCGGGGGTTGCAGGTTCGAGTCCTGTCGCCCCTGTTGGGCTTGAAGCACGCTCAACGAGGGGAGTTGGGCGCAGCGGCTCGCGACGTCGCGCCCCGCATCCTCACCGTTCTCCCCGCTCGACCGTCTCGAGGAGCTCTAGTGCGTCCGTGGCCATCCGCCGCGCCGCCTCCGCGTATTCGCGCGCCTGACGCAGCGGGCCCAAGAGA
>DASZCE010000030.1:0-1588 GCA_035943455.1 Gaiellaceae bacterium
GCCCTGAGCAGCGACGTGCAGGCTCTCGAGCAGATTCGTCTTCCCGGCGCCGTTCGGCCCGACGACAAGGACGATGCCAGGCTGCAGCTCGAGGTCGAGCTGGGCGTACGAGCGGTAGTCCCGGAGCGCGAGCGTCCTGACGATCAGCCCGCGACTAAGGCGTCGCTTGCGACGCCGCTTTCAGCAGCCGCGGGTTCCCCGCGGCTGCGTCTGAAACGACCAGTCGACACGCTCGTCTCGCCTAGCCCGCTAGGCGGATGGGCATGATCAGGTACGAGAAGTCTTCGGAGTCGCCCTGAAGCACGGCGGGCCGCAGTGGGCTGATCAGCTTCAGCCGCAGCTCGTCGCCTTCGGCGGACTCGATCCCGTCACGCAGGAACTCCGGGTTGAAGCCGATGTCGAGCGTCTCGCCGCTGTACGACGCCGGCATCGTTTCCCGCCCCTCGCCGATGTCCTGTGTTTGCGCGGAGACCGTTAGCTCGCCTTCTGCGAAGCGCAGCCGCAGCGGAGCGTTGCGCTGCGCCATCACCGCGACGCGACGAACGACGTCCAGCAACTCCTCGCGCGGCAGCGTCACCTCGTGCTCGAAGCTCTCGGGTAGCAGCTGGCGGTAGTTCGGGAACTGGCCCTCGATCCGGCGGGTCGTCAGCAGCACGCCGTCGCTGGCGAAGAGCACCTGGTTCTCCTGCACTCCCAGCTGGAGCTCGGATGCGTCCTGTGCGATGCGAGCGAGCTCGAGGAGGGCGCGCGCCGGCACGATCGCGTCGAGCTCTGGGCCAGGCGTCGACATCGACGTCTCCTTGACGGCAAGCCGATACGAGTCGGTTGCGGCCATGATCAGGTTGTCGCCCTCGAAGCGAACGAGGATCCCGGTCAGCACGGGGCGCGATTCGTCCCGCGACGCTGCGCGACTCACCTTCGTTGCCGTAGCAAGCAGCGCCTCCGCGTCGATCGTTGCCAACTCCGTCCCACTGAGCTCGGGCAAGCGCGGGAAGTCCTCGGCGTTGTAGGTGTGGATGCGGTAGCTGGCGCTGCCACTCACGATCTCGACGACGCCTTCTCCTTGCCGGTGCTCGATCGAGACGTCTTCGCCGGGCAGCAAGCGGGCGAGATCGACGAGGAGCTTGCCGGGGACTACGACCGCGCCCTCCATGTCGATGTCCACGTCGAGCGACGTGCGCAGCGACAGCTCCATGTCGGTCGCGGCGAGCTCGAGTTTCCCCTCTTCGGCCTGAAGCAGGATCCCCGCGAGCACCTGGACCGTTGTTCGTGTCGAAGCAGCGCGTGACACGACCGAGAGCTGGCGGATCAGCTCATCACGAGAGCAGGTGATCTTCAGTGCGGCGCCAGTCACAACGTCAGCTTCAATCATTTATTTAAAACCTCTTGTAGTAGTTCTAGGGAGTGTGGAAGCCGGGGATGACGCCATGCTTCCGCTCCTGTAGCCGCAGCGCGCTGGGGACGCTCACTGGGGGTAACGAGGCGCTTTGCACAGGCCGCGAGAGGGACCGCTCGTGCGTCCACAGAATCAGCCGGCCTGCTTGACGCGCGCGGTCAACTCTTGCACGAGGTTGTACACAGAGCGATC
>DASZCE010000031.1:0-6846 GCA_035943455.1 Gaiellaceae bacterium
TGGGAACGACTTCGCGGGCGGCCAGCCAATCGCGGAACCGCGCGGCCTCGGCCACCGCAATCGCCTCTGCCTTCGCGAACTCCGCCTCCCGCCCGGCGAGCGTCTCCTGCACTACCGCCTCGAGGTCGTCGATGTCGTACAGGTAACAGTCGGGCAGGTCGTTGATGGCCGGATCCAGGTCGCGCGGAACCGCCAGATCGATGAGCAGCAAGGGGCGCCCCTTCCGCGACGGCTGCACCCTGCTCACGTCGTTCTTGGTCAGCACCGGCTCGGCCGAGCTGGTCGACGAGACCAGGATGTCCGCCGACTCGACCGCCTCGGCGATTCGGTCGAGTGGGATCGTCGTCCCGCCGAGCTCATCGGCCAGCAGCTTCCCTCGCGTCGGCGTCCGGTTGGCGACGTACGAGAGCTCGGCGCCTCGCTTGATGAGCCTTCGCGCCGCAAGCTTCCCGACCTTGCCGGCGCCGACGATCGCGATGCGCGAGCCGTCGAGATCTCCGAACACCTGGGCCGCCAGCGCGGCGGCCGCCGACGAGGTCGTGCCGGGACTTTCGGCGATCGCGGTCACCGTCCGCACCTTCTTGCCGGTATGGAGCGCGTCGCGGAACAGCCGGTCGAGGAGCGGCCCCACCGTTCCGCGCTCGTACGCGGTCCGCACCTGTCCGAGGATCTCGCCTTCGCCGGGGACCAACGAGTCGAGGCCGGCGGCGACGCGGAACAGATGCACCGCGGCCGCTTCGTGTTCGAGGCGGTACAGGTAGGGCTCGAGCTCGCGACGGTCGACGCCGGCCAGCTCCGCGAGCAACTCGGTCGCACGCCCGTCGGCTTCGTCCCTGTCGGAAGCCGCAAGGTAGATCTCCGTACGATTGCAGGTCGAGAGGCAGACGGCCTCGCCGTCTGCTGCGAGACGCACTCCCAGTGAGGCCGCGCCGTCGGCATCGACCGCGACGCGCTCTCTCACTTCGACGGGAGCAAGCCGGTGCGAGGTTCCGATCAGGAGCAGGTTCATGCCACGTGGGTGAGCAGCAAGCCGAGCTGCAGGACGAAGACGATCGCCAGCCCGACCAGAGCCAGTCGGGCGGCGAGCCGGCGCCTTCCGGTCCCAAGACGGAGGAAGAGCGTCGAGGCGTACAGGAGCCAGGCAGCGACGGCGCCGATGACCAGAAGGTCGACACCATGGCCCGGCAGGCGAGCAAAGCCCGCGACCAGAGCGGTCGTGAGCGCGGAGAGCGAGACGGCGATGGTGACGACCGTGAGGCGGTCGAGCGCCAGGAGCGAAGGGAGGCGGAGCCGGAGGATTCCGGCGCGGCGATCCTTCAACAGCCGCTCCTCCCACAGCTCGAGCGCAGCAAGCCCGCCCGCAACGGTAAATCCGGCGAACGCCGCCAGCGCAAACGCGACGTGGACAACGAGCAGGACGTCGCTCCACGCGGTCACGCTCCGCGGGTCGGTGCCGCCCGCAAGGTACGAGACGGCGAGCAAGGCGGCGGCAAACGGCATCACGGCGAGACCCAGCAGCCGGAAACGAGGACTGCAGCCCCAGATCAGATAGGCGCCGACGACGAGCCAGACGAAGAGGTTGAGGGAACCGGCCCAGGTGCTCCACGGGAAGCCGTCAGCCCGCGCCGCCTGCTCGACGAGCAGCGCGGTCTGCGCCAGCCAGCCGAGGCGGACACCCCAGGTCGCTAGCCGCCCGAGGGCGCCGGGGTTTCTCGCGTTTCCGGCGTACGCAATCGCGGCTTCGCCGTACGCGAGAAGCGCCGGCCAGACCAGCAGCTCAGCCACCGGCGCGCTCCCTCGCGAGCCGCGCGAGCTCGTCCAGCTCGCGCTCGATGCGGCTGAGCTTCATGGCGATGAGCGCGACGTAGAGGAGCACCGCCCCCAGGAGGACGAGGTACGCCGCGGTGACGTACTTCTCGCCGGTGGTCACGCGACGAGCTCCCGCAGCTCGCTGAGCCGGGCGTCGGCGCGCTTCCCCGCCAGCTCGACGAGGTAGAGCGCGCCCGCCAGCGTGAGCATGCCGGCGAGACAGACACCAAAGCTGGCAAGCATCTCGTTCTCGATTTTCGGATCCCGGGTGAGCACGACAGGATGGATGTACCGCTCGGCGAGGCGGATCGCAAGGAAGCTAACCGGAATCAGCGCGACGCCGAATAGGGCGTAGACGGCGGAGGTCCTGGCGCGGCGCGGGCCGGCGGGGGTGGAGAAGCGCAGCATGAAGTACGCGGAGTAGAAGAGGAACAAGACGAGGAAGAGCACGAGCTGCCGCTCGTCCCACGTCCACCACACCCCCCACGTGTAGCGCGCCCAGACAGAGCCGGTCACCAGCGCGAGGAGACCGAAGATGACGCCCATGTGGATCGCGACGTAGCTCTCGAGGTCGTAGCGCTCATCACGTGTCCAGAGCAGGCGGAGCGCCTTCCAGCCGCCCCAGCCGAAGCAGGCGTAGGCCGTCAGGGCGACGGGGACATGGAGATAGAAGATCCGAAAGGCGGGGTCGTCCTGCGCCTCGGGTGCCCAGAAGAACGCGAGCGCGAAGCCCGCGACCAGAAGTGCCGCCGCCAGGAGCGAGAGGAGAACGGCGCCGTTATTCCGTAACGACGTACTCAAAGCTTGCCCAGGAAAGGATCGCAAAGATGAGGTCGTACAGGCCCAGGAAGGCGAGATACCGGGACGGATCCTCCGCCAGGGTGGCGCCAACGCCGCCGACGACGAGCGGAATCGCAAGCGGTAGGAAGAGAAGCGGCAGCAGCAGCTCGCGCGTGTGCGCGGCGGCGGCCATCGCTCCCAGCAGCGTCCCGACCGCGGCGATGCCGATGTTCGCGAGCGCCACGCCGGCGATCAGCTCCCAGGTGACCGGCTCGTAGAACAGCGCGAACGCGGGGAGCGCGACGGCCTCCGCGAGGGCGAGGAACGCGGCGACGCTGATCGCCTTTCCCAGCCAGATCGCACTCCGGTCGCACGGCGCCAGGAGGAGGCCGTCGATCACCGCCTCGTCGCGTTCGGCGACAAACGCCCGAACGAGCGCAAGCTGGGCGGTGAAGAGCAGTGCGATCCACAGCATCCCGGCCGACGCGAGCCGCGACGAGTCCTCGGCAAGCGCGAAGTGAAAGACGACCAGCGCACCGACGACGAAGAGCAGCATCGCCGGAACGGTGTCGCGTGAGCGCAGCTCGACCAGGAGATCTTTCCGCGCGAGCGCGGCGACGTCCGAGAGGTAGGCGGTCATGCCGGCGCGAGCGAGAGGCGCGAGGTCGGACGATCGCCGAGCCGCTCAGGCTGATGGCTCGAGATCACGATCGTGCGACCGCGGTCGCGGCGTGAGACCTCGCCGAGCAGCAAGTCGACGCCGGCGGCGTCGAGCGCGCTGAACGGCTCGTCGAGCAGCACGAGCTGCGGCTCGTGCAGCAGCGTCCGGCAGAGTGCGAGCCGCTGGAGCATTCCGCGGGAAAGCGCAGCCGTGCGCTCACGGCGGGCGTCCCAGAGGCCAAACCGCTCGAGGAGCATCCCGATGCGTTCACGGCGCTCGGGGATCCGGTAGAGGCGGCCATAGAGGTCGAGGTTCTCGAGCGGCGACAGCTCGCGGTAGACGAGGGGCTCGTGCGCCAGGAACCCGATGTCGGGTCGGTCGGCCGCAACCTCGAGGTTGCCCTTCGTGGGAGCGATCAGCCCCACGAGGAGACGGAGCAGGGTTGTCTTGCCGGAGCCGTTCGGTCCCGTGACGAGCAGGAGCTCGCCTCGCTCGACGTCGAGGTCGACCCCGGCGAGGGCGACCTTGTCGCCGTAGCGGCGGCCGAGTCCCCGTGCGCGGATCATCGCTCGCGGGCACCCATGTCTCGATCCCTTGGCACCCCCAACCTCCTCCCCACCGCGATCGTAGCGGCGAAGCGCGCACGGATCGCACACGCCTCTGTGCCGGAACTGCGCCGATCGGGAGCCGCATCGGCCGCCATTGCAGTCACGTTTGCCGGTGGCCTCCCTGCTCGCCGCCCAGAAGCCGGAGCGCGTGCGGCAACGCCTCGCGGAGGACCGAGAATCCGTCGCGGCACCCTCCCGGCGAACCGGGCAGGTTGACGACCAGCGCCGCGCCGCGAATCCCCGCGACGCCACGCGAGAGCAGCCCGTGCGGCGTCCGGCGAGCCGCATCGGCTCGCAGCGCCTCGGCGATGCCCGGAACCTGACGTTCGACCACCGTCGCCGTCGCCTCGGGAGTCACGTCGCGGGGGGCGACGCCGGTACCGCCGGTCGTGAGAACGAGCGGCGCCTCGGCCGTGAGCCGCTCGATCGCGTCTGCGATCTCCTCTGAATCGTCGGACGCGACCCGCCGAACGACCTCGTACCCGTCGCCGCTCAGCAGCTCTTCGAGCAGCGCGCCGCTCTCGTCCTCGCGTTCGCCGCGCGCGACGCCGTCGGACACCGTCAGCACCGCCGCCTTCACGGTGCCTCCTTGGTCTTCTCTAGCAGCCGGACCTCCGTCACCAACATCGTCTCGTCCACGGCCTTCGCCATGTCGTAGATCGTGAGCGCCGCGACGCTCGCGGCAACCAACGCCTCCATCTCCACCCCTGTCTGAGCCGTCGTCTCGACCGTGCTCGTGACCTCGGCGCCGCCGGTCTCGACCACCACCCGGACGTCGATCGCGCTCAGCGGCAAGGGGTGGCAGAGCGGAATCAGCTCGCTCGTCCGTTTCGCCGCCATGATCCCCGCGATCTGCGCGGTCGCGAGCGCATCGCCCTTCGGAAGCTCGCGGAGCCTCGACGCCGTCTCCGGCGACATCGATAGGCGGGCGCCCGCGCGCGCCCGCCGCCGTGAGAGCGGCTTTGCGCCCACGTCGACCATCCGAACACCGCCCTGGAGATCCAGGTGCGAAAACTCGCTCAAGAGCCGGTGGCGGCGTGCGACGAGCGCACGCGTTCCAGGTCGTCCAGCTGCGCCTCGACCCACTCGGCGAGGTCGTGTTCCCGGATGTGGGCGCGCAGTCCGTCGAGCCGCTCACGGCGCTCGCGCTTCGGCATCTCCAGAGCCGCCCGGATCACCTCGGCCTGCCCGGCGACGTCGAAGGGGTTGACCGTGAGCGCCCATTCGGCGAGCTCCTCGTGAACGCCGGCGTTCTCGGAGAGGACGAGCACGCCGTCGCGCTCGTTGACGAGCGGCGCCTCCTTGGCCACAAGGTTGAGGCCGTCGAAGATGGCGTTGACGAGGAGAACGTCGTACTGCTTGTACGCGGCGACGGCTTCGAGGAAGTTGTCCTCGATCTTGAGCTCGATTGGCGTCCAGCTCTCGGTCTGGAAGTGATCGTTGACCGCGCGCGCCGTCCGCTGGATGGCGCCGAGATACTCGGCGTACTCGGGGATGTCCTGACGGGTGGGATCCAGCAGGGCGAGCATGCCGACCTTGCCGTGGAGCTGCGGGTTGTCCTCGAGCAGGCGCTCGAACGCCCGGAATCCTCGGACGATGTTCTTCGACGGGTCGGTGCGGTCGACCCGGAGGACGAGCTGCTCGGGCCGGCGCGCCTCGAGCTGCTCCTCCAGCGCGACCACGTCGGGGCTGGCGGCGAGCTCGTCGAACTCGGACGGGTCGACCGAGAGCGGATGCGCGGTGGCGAACATCTGACGGCCGTCGTACTCCGCCGTCCCGTCGCCGAAGTTGCACTCGGCGTCGACGATGTCGGCGCACGAGCGAAGGAAGTTGCGCTTCCAGCGATCGGTGTGAAAGCCGACGATGTCGTTTGCGAGCAGGCCGTCGTGCAGCGCGACCCGGATCGCCTCGGGGAGAACGCGCCAGTAGTCGGGCTCAGGCCACGGGATGTGGACGAAATGCGAGAGCGCAGCGTCCGGCCGGCGGGCGCGAACGAATCGCGGGGCCAGATAGAGGTGGTAGTCGTGGAAGCAGACCGCCGCATCAGGCTGTGCATCCAGCTCGGCGACCACGGCGTCGGCGAAGTTCGCATTGACGGCGACGTAGCCCTCGTCCCAGGCGAGGTGGAGCCCGCGATCGAGGTTCGGCGAGTGGGCGAGGTCCCACAGGTAGTGCTGGAGGAACCACAGCGTGGGGTTGGAGACGACGTTGTAGAACCAGTCGTACGCGGCGTGCTCGTGCGTCACGAGCCGCAGGCGGTACGGCGACCCGTCGCGCGCCGTCTCCGCGATCGCCTCCCCGCCCGCTTCCTCGGCGACGAGCCGATCCTCCTCTCGCATCGCGCTCGCGATCCACGTGACGTCGTGCAGCGCGACGAGGCTGCGAAGCGCGGTGACGAGGCCGCCACCGCCCCGGCGCACGACCCGATTGCCCTTCTCGTCCCGCCCGAAGGTGACCGGCGGGCGGTTGGAGACGACGATCAGCTTTCGGCGAGCTGCCACGCCCTGACCCTACCCCAGGGATGCGGCGCAACCGCTCGATTCAGGCCGGGCTGCCGGAGGCAGTGACGAGCCGCGTCTCGCCGATGTCGTTCCCGGCGAGCAGGTTGAAGAGGGCCAACCAGTCACGGAGGAGGCGCGGCGTAAGGAAGTTCTGGCGAACGTACTCCTTCCCCTTCCGGCCCCGAGCGGCGGCTGCCGCCGAGTCGGCGAGAATCTCCCGGCAGGCGTCCGCGCATTCGTCGACCGAGTCGACCAGCCACCCCGTCTCGCCGTCCTGGATCTGGGACGGAATGCCACCTGCACGCCCGCCGACGGTCGGCCGTCCCTTCCACAGCGCCTCCGTCACCGTCAGGCCGAAGCCTTCGCGGATCGACTTCTGGAGCACGGCGGCCGAGTGCACCTGGAACGCGTTCACCTCGATCGCGCCGATGTTGTTGAGGTTGGAGAGGATGAAGATGTCAGGATCGCCGTCGGCGTAGCTGACGGT
>DASZCE010000032.1:0-5607 GCA_035943455.1 Gaiellaceae bacterium
CTCCCGAAGCTCGCGCGTGCGATCGCCGAGGGGACAGGTGCCGTCGGCAGCGGTGTCTGGGTGCGGTCGGGCTCTGAGCTGCGACTCGCCGCGACGTGGCCGGAAGGCGCCGCAGAGCTTCCACGACGGCTCGGGCTCCAGGACGGCCGACTGCCGGAGGTCTCGGCCGCCGACCGCGCCGTGCCCGTGCGCCACCACGACGAGCTGCTCGGCGCGCTCGCGATCGTCAAGCCGCGCGGCGAGTCGCTGACCGCCGGCGACGAGAAGCTCCTCCACGACCTCGCGGCGCAGGCCGGGCTCGTGCTCCGCAACGTCGGCCTCACGGCGGAGCTCCTGGCACGGCTCGACGAGCTCCGCGCCTCGAGGCAGCGCCTTGTCAGCGCTCAGGACGAGGAGCGGAGGCGGCTGGAGCGCAATCTGCACGACGGCGCGCAGCAGCACCTCGTCGGCCTGAAGATCAAGCTCAACCTCCTGGCGCGGCAGGCGGGCGACACGCCTCTGGTGGAGACGCTCGTTGCGCTCCAGTCGGACGCCGACGAGGCGATCGAGGCGCTTCGCGACCTCGCGCGCGGGATCTACCCGCCGCTACTCGCCGACCAGGGGCTGCCGTCGGCGCTCGAGGCGCACGCCCGCAAGCTGCCGCTGCCGGTCGTGGTCGAGGTCGACGGAGTCTCGCGCTACGCGCAGGAGGTCGAGGCCGCGGTGTACTTCTGCTGCCTGGAGGCGCTCCAGAACGTGGCGAAGTACGCCGGCGCTTCCCACGCGATCGTTCGCCTCGCCGAGGAGGACGATCAGCTCGTGTTCTCCATCGCCGACGACGGCCAAGGCTTCGATCCGACCTGCGCGAAGCGCGGAGCCGGTCTCCAGAACATGACCGACCGCATCGAGGCTCTGGGCGGGAGGCTCGAGACGCAGTCGGCGCCGGGCGCAGGCACCCGCGTCGAGGCGCGTCTGCCGCTGCACGAGCGGGCGCAAGAGCTGACGCCGGCGAGCTAAACCGCGAGCGCCAGCTGCTCGTCGTGCTGGGTCCCGTCGAGCGGGTTCCGCCGCCGGTCCGCGACCCCGTACTCGCGGGCAAGAGCCGCGACCGCCGCCCGCAGCGGTTTCGCCTCGCCGCTCGGGAGATACGAGCGTCCGTCGTAGAGCTCGAGGTAGTGCCCGAGCTGCTCGGGCCAGTCACGGGCCAGCTGCTCCAGGAAGTGCTCGCGCGTGCCTGGACGCAGGAAGAGCAGGTTCGTCCAGACGCCGGTCGCGCCCGCTTCACGTGCTGCCTTCACCACCTCGCGCAGCTGGTCGGGTTTGTCGGAGATGCCCGGCAGGATCGGCGCCATTCCCACGCCGACCTTGATCCCGGCGTCGACGAGCTCCTTGATCGCCCGAAGACGCTGCCGCGGATGCGCCGTGCTCGGCTCGGTCCTCCGCCAGACCTCCTCGTCGAGCGTCGGAATCGAGAACGTGATCGAGACCTTCGCCCGCCGTGCCGCTTCGGTCAGCACGTCGAGATCGCGGACGATCATCGGACCGCGCGTGATCAGGCTGAAGGGATTCGACGCTTCGGCGAACGCCTCGATGCAGCCGCGGGTCAGGCGGTACCTGCCCTCGGCCGGCTGGTACGGGTCGGTCGCGGCGCCGACTGCGACGGTATCGCGTTCCCACGAGCGGCGCGCCAGCTCGCGACGGAGCACGTCGACCACGTTGACCTTGACGCGGATGGAGGTCCCGTAGCGGTCGTCGGATGGGCGGTCGGCACGCCGCTCGAACGCTCGGACGTAGCAGAACGTGCAGCGGTGGACGCAGCCCATGTACGGATTGAGAGACCACTCGAACGCCATTCCCTTGACGCGGTTCAGCGCGCTGCGGCACGGCTCTTCTCTGTACTCGACTCGCACGCCGGTATCCTAGAACATACGTTCGTGGGTCGCTGTCAGGCCTGTTCCTATAATCCGAAGACTTCCTTGGACGACGACCGACCGCCTAGTACGCGAGCCCGGGTAGGCCGGGCATGAGCGAACTCGTTCGAATCATCGTGGTTCTCCTGCTGGTGCTGGGGAACGCGTTCTTCGTTGCAGCCGAGTACGCCCTGGTGACGGCGCGGCGGTCGCACCTGCGCGCCTTGGCCGATGTCGGGAGCCGCCGAGCCCGGATCGCGCTGCGAATCATGGACAGTCCCGTCCGCTTCATCGGCACGGTGCAGCTAGGGATCACCGCCTTCTCGATCGCACTCGGCGCGATTGGTGAACCGCTGGTCGAACACTTCCTCGATCCTTTCCTTGCGACGACCGTCGCCTTCCTGCTTGCCTTCGCGATCGTCACGTATCTGCACGTGACGCTCGGCGAGCTAGTGCCCAAGGCGATCGCGTTGACGAAGAACGAATCGACGGCGCTCTGGGTAGCGCTTCCTGTCGAAGCCTTCTACGTTGTGACCTATCCGCTCGTGTGGCTCCTTCAGGAGTCCTCGAACGCGTTCACCGGCGTCTTCGGCATCGAGCCCGCACCGGCCGGCGTGGTCGCCCACAGCGAGGAGGACATCCGCATGATCGTCGCTGCCGCGGGTGAGAGCGGGGTCGTCGAAGAGGTCGAGCAGGAGCTGATCTACAAGGCCTTCGACTTCGCCGACAAGGAGGCGCACGAAGTGATGGTCCCCAGGCCGGAGGTCGTCGCCATCTCCGTCGACCTGCCGGCGCGGGAGTGCCTCGCCGCCGTCGTCGACTCGCCGTTCACTCGGTATCCGGCGTACAAGGACTCGCTCGACCAGATCGACGGCATCCTCCACGTCCGCGACCTGTTCAAGGCGCTCTACGAGCGCGGGGTGGACAACGTCGTGATCGCCGACCTGCTGCGCAAGCCCTACTTCGTACCTGAGACAAAGGACCTCGCGGCGCTCCTCGCCGAGTTCCGGGCCCAGAACCAACACATGGCGATCGTCGTCGACGAGTACGGCTCGATGCAGGGGATCGTCACGCTGGAGGATCTGCTCGAGGAGATCGTAGGCGAGATCGAGGACGAGTACGACCTGCCCGACGAGTCGCTCGAGCGGATCGACGAGAACACGATCCGCGTCGACGGGACGTTCCCGATCGACGACTTCAACGAGAGGTTCCAGGTCGCGATGCCCGACGAGGACTACCACACGCTCGCCGGCTTCGTCTTCGGTCAGCTCGGGCGAGCACCGGAAGCCGGGGACGCGGTGACGTGGAACGGACTCAAGTTCGACGTGATCGAGGTGGACGGGACACGCATCGAGAAGCTTCAGGTCGAGTTCCTGCCGGCCGAGGAGCCGCAAGCGCCCTCCGCGGAGACGGTCTGAGCTCTCCGCGCGGCTTCGCGGGGGCCGCTGCGCCCCCGACGTGGCCGGTGCTTCCGGGGACGCCGCGGCCCGAGCGGCTCGACCTCTCGATCGACGTCTTGCCGGGAGTCGGCCCGACGGTGAAGAAGAAGCTCGCGAAGCTCGGGCTCCGGACGGTCGCGGACGCGCTCGGGTACCGGCCGCACCGCTATGAACCGGCCGCCCCGGAGCGTCGGATCACGGAGCTCTTCGGAGAGGACGAGGCCGTCATCGCCGGGGAGGTGCGGAGCACCCGCCTCCAGCGCGCCCGGCGTCTGAAGCTCGTCAAGGCACGCGTTGCCGACGAGAGTGGGGAGATCACGGCCGTCTGGTTCAACCAGGCCTGGCTTGCCGATCGGCTCGTCCCGGGGATGCGGGTGCGGCTTCGCGGCTCACTGCGCGGGCACGAGTTCGCTGTCCGCTCGTACGACCTCGACGGCGTCTCCTCGACCGCCGACTTCGCGCCGGTCTATCCGGCGACCGAGGATGTGACGGTCAAGAAGCTGCGTGAGGTCGCGAGGGGCGCACTCGAATACGCGCGCGACGTCGTCGACCCGCTCCCGGCCGGCCTCAAGACCGACGCTGGGCTACCCGAGCGAGCCGACGCCCTCGTCGCTCTCCATCGGCCACGGGAGGAGGCCGACGGCGAGCGTGCCCGGCGCCGACTGGCGTTCGACGAGCTCTTGACGCTTCAACTCGGTCTCGCCCGCCGGCGGGAGGGCCGCGAGCAGGAACGTGCCGTGGCCCTCGGCCGGCCGGGCGAGCTGGTGGGCCGGTACCGGTCGCTGCTTCCGTTCCGGCTGACCGACGACCAGGAGCGGGCGATCGAGGAGATCGACGCCGACCTCGAGGGCGAGCGGCCGATGGAGCGACTGCTCCAGGGTGACGTCGGCTCGGGGAAGACGGTCGTGGCGCTCTACGCGCTCCTCCGAGCGGTGGAAGCGGGACGACGCGGAGCGCTGATGGCGCCGACCGAGACGCTGGCCGAGCAGCATTTCCTCACGATCGAGCCGATCTGTTCCGAGCTAGGCGTCCCATGCGCTCTGCTGACCCGCTCCGTCAAGCACGACGTGACCGAGGCACGGGTCGTCATCGGCACGCACGCCCTCATCCAGGAAGGCGTCGACTTGCCCGATCTCGCCGTGGCCGTCGTGGACGAGCAGCACCGGTTCGGGGTCGAGCAACGGGCGGCGATTCGGGCCGGCCGCAGGCCGCACACGCTCCACATGACGGCGACGCCGATCCCGAGGACGCTGGCGCTGACCGTCTACGGCGACCTCTCCGTCACCGAGATCGCGAAGCCGCCGGCGAACCGCAAGCCGATCGTGACGCGCTGGATCCCGGAAGAGCGCGCGTCCGAGGCATACCGCCGCCTGACGAGGCTGCTGACGGATGGGCGGCAGGCGTACGTCGTCTGCCCGCTGATCGAAGCGTCGGAGACCAGCCGCGCGCGTGCCGCCGAGGAGGAGGCCGAGCGGCTGCGGCGCGCCGAGCTGCGCGGCTTTCGCGTCGGCTGCCTGCACGGGAAGCTCAAACCGGACGACCGGCGCGACCTGATGGCCCGTTTCAAGGCCCGCGAGCTCGACGTGCTGGTCGCGACGACGGTGATCGAGGTCGGCGTCGACGTCCCGAATGCGACGGTGATGATCGTCCAGGAGGCTGACCGCTTCGGGCTCGGGCAGCTCCATCAGCTGCGTGGCCGCGTGGGGAGGGGCGCCGAGCAGTCGTACTGCCTGCTGGTCTCCAGGCGGAAGGAGGAGCTGACGGAGTCGGCGCAGGCGCGGCTCGATGCGCTCGTCGCGACGACGGACGGGTTCGAGCTCGCCGAGGTCGATCTCGAGCTTCGCGGCGAAGGCCAGCTGCTCGGTACGCGGCAGTCGGGCCTGACCGACTTCCGGTTCGCCAAGCTCCGCGCCGACCGCGACCTGCTCGAGCGGGCGCGGACGGTGGCGGAGGAGCTCGTCGACTACGACGGTCCGCTGAACGACGACGTCGCGCGTGTCTTCGCCGAGCACGACCTCGCGGCGTGACGCACCTCCGTCACAAACCTCAACCACCCTCACGGGTCACAGCCCCTTGAGGTAGGTCGAGGGTTAGCCGTCCGCGACGACGCCGATCACGATCTCGCTGCCTGAGGCTAGAGTCATCGTCCGGGTGGCCACGCTGACGCGCATCTCGCCTGTGCTGCTCGTTGCCGACATCGAGCGGTCGGTCGCGTACTACCGCGACCGGCTTGGGTTCGAGTGCGAGGTGTACGGCGACCCGCCGAACTTCGCAGCCGT
>DASZCE010000033.1:0-9105 GCA_035943455.1 Gaiellaceae bacterium
CCCTGGAAGAACTGCTGCTTCAGCTCCTCGAGCCGCTTGTCGACGTCCTCCTCACTCACCTCGATGCCGAGCTCCTCGGCGCCCTGCTCGTACTGCGCCTGCTCGACCAGGCCCTTCACGATCGAGTTCTTCAGCTGCTCGTATTCCGGCGTCCCCGCCTGGGGGAAATCCTGCTTGCGCGCCTTGAACGTGCGCTCCGCCTGCTTGACGAGCCGGTCGAATTCCGCCTTGGGGATCTCCTGTTCGCCAACGACGGCGATGGCGTCGTCCGGGACCTCGCCGCTCTCGGCGCCGTCGCCACCGCAGCCCCCGCCGGCGAGCACAAGCACGAGCGCGAGGACGAGTCCGATGCTGCGGATGAAAAAGGGCATACAAAAAACGGCCTAGGCCGACAGCCGAAGATCGAGGATAGCATCGACGAGGCGGAGCGCCCCCGCGAACCCGTCGCCGCGGAGCGAGACCTCTCGCCGCGAGCTCGAGTAGACCGCCGTGTCGGCCGCGCGCCGGAGGTCACGGAGCTCGGCGGAGCCGAGCACGAGCGGGCCGACGACGGCGCGGCCGCCACGGAACACGAGGTAGTCGGCGCCGAGGTGCGCGAGCTTGAGCCTCGCCTCCCCGATCGCGAACAGGCTCTCCACCGGCGGCGGCAGCGGGCCGAAGCGGTCCTCCGTCGCAACTCGCAGCTCGCGCAGCTCGTCCTCCGACTCGGCGAGGGCGAGGCGCCGATGAAGGTCGATCTTCTGCGCCTCCCCGGGGATGTAGTCCGAGGGCACGTAGGCGTCGACTTGCGCCTCGACGCGCACGGGCCGGGCGACGGCGCGACGCGTCCCCGAGAGCTCGGCCACGGCCTCGCCGAGGAGCTCGACGTAGAGCTCGAAGCCGACGGCGGCGACGTGGCCGGATTGCTCAGCACCGAGCAGGTCGCCTGCGCCGCGGATCTCGAGGTCCCGCATTGCGATCGCAAAGCCGGCGCCGAGCTCCGTGTGGTCGGCGAGCGTCGCCAGACGGGCCCGCGCCTCCGGCGTGAGGTCAGCGGCGTCGGGGTAGAAGAGGTAGGCGTGGGCGAGCACGTCGGATCGGCCGACGCGCCCGCGGATCTGGTAGAGCTGGGCGAGGCCGAGCGCGTCCGCGCGTTCCACGATCAGCGTGTTCGCCTGCGGGATATCAAGGCCCGATTCGATGATCGTCGTCGAGACGAGCACGTCGGCGTCGCCGCGGAGGAACGAGAGCATCCGGTCCTCGAGTTGCCGTTCACGCATCTGGCCGTGCGCAACGAGGAGGCGGAGATTGGGCGCGAGTTCCTGAAGCGACGCCGCCCGCTCGTCGATCGTCTCGACTCGGTTGTGTAGGAAGAACGCCTGGCCGCCGCGTGCGGCTTCCCGCTCGAGCGCCTGCTTGATCACGTCGTCGTCGTATTCGCCGACATAGGTGCGGATCGGGCGTCGGCCCTCGGGCGGCGTCTCGATCACCGAGATGTCGCGCAGCCCCGAGAGCGACATGTGGAGCGTCCGAGGGATGGGGGTCGCCGTCAGCGCCAGCACGTCGACCTCCAGCCGCAGCTGGCGCAGAAGCTCTTTCTGGGCCACGCCGAAGCGCTGCTCCTCGTCGACGATCACGAGCCCGAGGTTGCTGGGGATGACGTCGCGGGAGAGGACGCGATGAGTCCCGATCAAGACGTCGACTCTTCCTGCGGAAAAGTCACCGAGAATGCGCTTGACGTCCGCCGGCCGTCGGAAACGGGACACCATCTCCACGGTCACCGGGAAATCGCGGTAGCGCTCGCGGAAGGTGTTCCAGTGCTGCTGCGCGAGCACGGTCGTCGGGACGAGCATCAGGGTCTGTTTGCCGTTCAGCGCGGCGGCGAAGGCAGCGCGGACGGCGATCTCGGTCTTGCCGAAGCCGACGTCGCCGCACACCAATCGGTCCATCGGCCGGGGCGCCTCGAGGTCTTCCTTGACCGCCTCGATCGCCGCCTGTTGGTCGTCCGTCTCGCGGTACGGAAAGCTCGTCTCCAGCTGCTCGAGGTACTCGTGGCGAAGGTCGTAGGGCACGCCCGGCGCCTGCTGGCGCTGGGCGTAGAGACGCAGAAGCTCGCTCGCGAGCTCCCGGATTCCTTGGCGCGCGCGAGTCTTGAGCAACTGCCACGCCTTGCCTCCCAGCTTCGAGAGCGAGGGCGCCCCGTCCATCCCGACGTAGCGCGAGACCTTGCCGAGCTGCTCGTGCGGCACGTACAGGCGATCCTCGCCACGGAACGCGAGCAAGAGGTAGTCGCGCGTGACCCCGGCGACCTCCTTGGTCTCGAAACCGAGCAGCTTGCCGACGCCGTGGTCCTCGTGGACGACGTGGTCGCCCGTCCGGAGGTCGGCGAACGACTGGAGGGAGCGACCGACGCGTGCCGCGGCTCTCGGCTTTCGGCGGAAGACCTGCGTGTCGGGAAGCAGCGCGATCCCGAGGTCACGCCAGACGAAGCCGCGGCGCGCGGGCGAGACCGCGTAGAGAAGCTCGGCCTTGCCCGGAAAGTCGTCGGTCGGCTCGAAGAGGCGCGACTCGATGCGGCGGAGCAGGTTCTGGTTCCGGCGCGCCTCTCCCTCATGCGGGAACGCGACGACGACGCGGAGGCCCGCGCGGACGAGCGCCCCGAGCTCGTTCTCGGCCTCGACAAGGCCGCGCGCGGCAATGGCCGGTCGCTGGGCCTCGAACGAGAACGGCTGGCCACTGGGGAAGGGATCGAGCTCGGCCGCGCCCTCGAGCGGCTGCGCTTGGAGATCCTCCTCGTCCCACACCTCCCGGACCGCGTCCGGCTGCCACACGACGTCCGGCGTGCGCTCGATCGGCGGCACCAGGTCCTCGGGGACAGGGGTCGGCTCGTCCTCGTCGACGAGCCTCGGCTCGACGAGGTCGGTTCGGCGTTCGGTCGCCGGATAGACGACCGCCTCTTCGACCGAGTGCAGCGTGCGCTGGGTGAACGGCGAGAAGGCGCGAATCGACTCGATCTCATCGCCGAAAAGCTCGATCCGGAGCGGCTCGCGGCCAGTAGTGGGAAAGACGTCGACGATGCCGCCCCGGACGGCGAACTGTCCACGCTCTTCGGCGCGCTCGACCCGCTCGTACCCGGCGAGGGCGAGGCGCTCCGTCAGCTCCTCCGCGTCGTCGGGGAGCCGGATCGGCTCGGGCCGGTCGGATGACGGCGGCATCCCCTCGGCGATGGACGCGGCGGACGCGGCAACGAGGCCGCCCGCAGCGAGGACGTCGAGCGCACGCGCGCGCTCGCCGACGAGGTGCGGAGCCGGGTCGAGTCCGGAGCCCCAGCGGACACCACGGCTCGGGAGGAGCGCGACCCGCTCGTCACCGAGATACCACGCTGCCGCCTCGGCGGCGTCCCGTGCGTCCACATCCTCGGGGAGGACGACGAGGAGACCGCGGTCGAGCTCGGTGTGGAGCGCGGAGAGAACGAGCGGCAGCGCCGGCTCCGAGACCCGGGCGCGCGGCCCGCGGCGATCGCCGGCCTCGACCGCCAGCCCTCGGCGGGTCTCGCGGAGCTCGTCCAGGAACGCCTGAAACCGCTCGTTTGCAGCGAGTTCCTGCGTAAGGGCGTGGAGTACGGGTCGGTCCATGGCGAACGCCGGAACGGTCGGGTTCCGGGGGGATCAATGGTACGCGGGAACAGTGGTTTCGCCGGGCCGGGGACCCATCCCTAACCCCCACCCACCCGCGGGGAAATCAGCGTACGTCGCCGACCCGCACCGATGTGGGCCGATGGTGTGCCGAGAGTGTCAGTTGTAGCGGCGTTGGGTTTCCTCGAGCCCCTCGCTTGCGATTGCCTCGACCGCGTCAGCCGCCCGGGCGACGAGCTCGTCGACGTCGGTCCCGGCCTCGAAGTTCGAGAGCACGTAGTCGGAAACGCTCCGCCGGTCTCCGCGGCCCGGCCGGCCGACGCCGATCCGCAGGCGGAGGAAGTCGTTCGTGCGAAGCGCCTGCGCGATCGAGCGGAGCCCGTTGTGCCCCGCAAGGCCGCCGCCGAGCCGTACCTGGAACCGGCCGGGCTCGAGGTCGACGTCGTCGTGGACGACGAGCAGCGAGCCTGGTTCGACCTTGAAGAAGCGGGCGGCTGCGGCGATCGACCGGCCCGATTCGTTCATGTACGTCTCGGGCTTCAGGAGCGCCAGCTTCTGCTCGCGAGCACGAACCTCGGCCAGCTGGCCGGAGAACTTCGAGCGGAACGAGCCGCCGTGTCGCCGGGCGAGTTCGTCGGCGACGCGCCAGCCGATGTTGTGGCGCGTCCCCTCGTACTCGCGTCCGGGATTTCCCAGTCCCGCGACGAGCAGGTCGAGCGTCGAGGCCGGCTCGCCCCGACGCAGGAAGCGCACGGACTAGCCCTCTGTCGTCCCGGGCTCGCCGGATTCGCCGCTGCCGGCTCCGGCCTCCGGCTCTGCCTCGCCCTCGGCGGCGCCCTCCGGCGCTTCCTCGCCCTCCGGCAGCTCGCCCTCCGCGAGCTCCTCTTCCTCGACGACCTCCTCGGGCTCCTCAACCCTCGTCGGGACGGTCACCGTCGCGAGCACGGTCTCCTCGGGGTCGTCGAGGAACGTCACGCCGTCCGGAACCGCCACATCGGCGAGCCGCAGCGTGTCGCCCATCTCCATCCGACTGATGTCGACTTCGATCCGCTCGGGCACTTCGAGCGGCAGCGCTTCGACGTTGATCTCGCGGCTGACCTGCGAAAGCACGCCGCCTTCTTTGGCCCCGGCAGACTCGCCGACGAGCTCGATCACGACCTGCGCGTGGATCGGCTGGTCGAGCCGCACCTCCTGCAGATCGATGTGCGCCAGCCGGCCGGTGAGAACGTCCTGCTGGTAGTCCTTGAGGATCGACGCGTGCGTCGTCTTCTGCCCGTCGAGCACAACGTCGAGGATGGCGTGCAGGCCTCCGGGGCCGGTCAGCGCCTTGCGCAGATCGCGCTCGGCCACGGCGAACGGGTGGGGGTTCTTCCCCCGTCCGTAGAGGACGCCGGGAATCAGGCCCTGCCGCCGCAGCCGTCGCGCCGCGGCAGACCCGCGCGTCTCGCGCTGTTGGACCTCGAGCTTGACTCGTTCACCCGCCACGGCCGGCCAATATAGCTACGGACAGGCGCGGTCGAGTTCCTGGAGCGCCTCGCAGAGGCCAGGCTGGATCCAGGCGAACCACTCGTCCAGCGAGCGTGGGTGTTCGAAGCCGTGGAGTCGCTGGGCCGCGGCCGCAAGCGCGTCGCTCCGGGAGAACGGCCCCTCCACGCGGAGGATCGTCCAGGGCTGCGTCGGGACCGCGATGTACACGGCACCGATCGTCCCGCGCGAGTGGCCGACGGCGGCAAGCAACTCGTCGCCCGGGCCGTGAGGCAGCGCAAGCGCACGGCGAACGTCCGCGAGCCGCGGGAGAAACGCCGCGGAGTACGGAAGCAGGAGGTCCTTCTCTCCGGCGACGACCGGGGGCACATCCGGAGCCGCCGCGGTCGCGAACCCGATCGAGCGCGGGTCGTGCAGCGCACTCGCCGGTGATGCCAGAGCGGTGGCGGCGATGAGGCTGAGCGCGAGCTTCTGCCGCGTGAGAGTCGAAGCCCCGACCGCGATCGCCGCAGCCCAGAGCGGGAGTCCGTAGAACAGGTGTCGTGGCGAGAGGTCAGGCTCCGACCCCGTCCGAACGAGCAGGAAGAGAAGCGGCGGTAGCGCCGTGGAGAGCGTGAGCACTGCGACCGCCGGTTCCCGTCGCGCGAGCGTCGCGACGCCGAGCACCGCCAGGGCGGCGAAGAAGAGGAGCGGAATGCCGTCGCCGCCCGCGAACGAGGAGACCGCCGCGACGAGCTCTTGCCATGCGTCGCCCGGCGAAGCGAGGGTCTCGCCCTGCGCGCCGAGGGCCGCCCGATCGGCAAGGCGAAGATCTGCGGAGAGCAACGGCAGCGCCGCAAGCGTCGCGACGGCGACCGGCCAGGCAGCTCTCAGCGAGCGGGCACGCCAAATCACCATCGCCGCGACGAGCGCCACGCCGGCCGGCACCGCGCCGTACGGATGCACCGCTGGTAACAGCCACCCGGCCGCCGCAGCCGCGGCGATCGCCCCGCGTGTCCTCAGTTCGAGCGCGCGGACGAAAAGGTCGGCGAAGAGTGCAGCCACGAAGACGAAGAGCGCGTACATCCGGCCGAAGCTCCCGTAGACGGCGAGGGCTGTGGAGGAGGCGACGACCGCGGCGGCGATCACACCTGCCGCTGAACCCGCGAGGCGGCGAGCGAGATCGAAGGACAGCGGGATCGAGGCCAGCGCCGCAAGCACGGAGAGCCAGCGGAGCGCATCGGCGCTGGTATCGATCCAGAAGACGCCATGCACGAGGACGAAGTGCAGCGGCGCTCCACCGCGGTCGAAAAGCACGGTGTCGAGCACTTCGCCGAGCGGTCGCACTGCGATGAGCCCAGCAAGTGCCTCGTCCTCGTAGTACGGCTTGCCGCGGATATCCGGGATCAGCCGATAGAGCAGGAGCGAACAGAACGCCGCGACGACTACCGCTCGGCCGAACGCCGGCAGGTGCTCCCAGCCCCGCCGACGCGCTGGCAGCGGGTGCCGCCCGGGTTGACGGGTTGTCCTCCGCTCCGCTGTGAGTCGGGCGTTTGCCTCTCGAACCGCGGCCCCCATCGCGCGCAGTATTCCCGCGCGCCCGGCCCGCTACGGGGCTGACCTACCGCGCCGTCGTATTGACGGCTACCCGTGCGGTGCGACCGCCGTTCGTCCACCGGCCTGACGCCGCTCGGCAAGAGGAGCCAAAGGCGATCACGACGACGTCCCGCGTCAGGCCTGCCGCGTTGAAGCGCTGGTCGTCCGCCACTACGCCCCAGCCACGCGCGCCGCGCGAACATGCGCGTACGCCGCGCACCTGCTCGACTCTCAGAGCGAGTTTCACCACCGTCGGCGATCCGAACGACGCGATCCGGTACGACCGGACACTGAGCGCGATCGACCGACCCGGTCCTCTGACGACGAGCCGCCCCGCGCGGAGCTTGCCCGCCGCCAGCTTTCGCGCGCCCGGCCCAAATGCAATCCGGATTCCGCCACGTACAGAGGCGGCGCCCGAGGCCTGAGTCGGCCCGCTGGCACGAACCGCGCTCATGAGCCTCCGGAGCTGAGCCGTGACCCCGAGAACCGCGCGGTCCGTGGACGTGATCACGTTCCCGCCCGGAAGCTGGAGCCAGGCAGTCGTGCGCGTCCCATAACGGCCACGACGCTTGGGGGCAGTCGCGCTGAAGTGAACGGAGATCTTGTCGGACCGCGGAAGGACACGCGCGATATCCCACGTGACCTTTGTGCCGGCGCCGGCCCGGGTCGAAAGTGGGCCGGTGGACGAGTCGGAGCGGTAGCGAAACCCCGGCGGTAGCGTCAGGTCGAGCGAGCTGAGGGTCAGCGCGAACGGATTCGGGTTCGAAACCGTGGCCGTATAGCCGACGCTCCCGCCCGGCAATGCCACGCTGACGTCCGGTCGCAACGTCACACGGGCGAGCGCGTTTTCGATGAGCCCGAGAATCGACCCTTCGAGATTCGTATCGCCTCCATTGCGCGCAGCCCCGCCGACGTACCCACGTTCGGCCAGGGCTTCGTAGCATCCGAGTGAAGCGGTCGTCTCGGCCGAAACCTGCCGGATCATCACGAGCGTCCGCCGGGCGGCACGCATGCCGGCGAGGACGTCTGCCGTGTTCAGTCCGTAGTGGTCGGTCGACGCGTCTTTGCACCCCGGAATCCCGCTCGTGCCGGCGCTGTGGGGCTCCGCGTCTCCCACGACGACCACGACCTTGCGCGAGTCCGGTCGCCACGCGATCGCCGCGTCGGTGTAGCTCCGTTGGAAGAGCAGGTTGTACTCCTCGGCATAGGTGTTGAGGGGACTCGAGTTGCTCGCGGTCCGGAGCTTGGAGAAGGCCGCGTCGACGGCACCGACGTCGCCGGTCATCGGTTGCAACACCTCGTAGTCGCCGCTGGCATTGCCGTAGTCGCGGAACGAAACGACGGCGAACTGCGTCTCCGGAAAGGCTTCACGGACACGCGCGACGATGCTCGCGCCGTCTCGTTTCGCTTGCTCGATCATCGGACGCATGCTCGTCGTCGTGTCGAAGGCAAGCTCGACGTCGATCTCCCCCACCAGCTCAGGGATCGTTTGCGCCGACGCCTCGCGCGATGAAGCGCCCGCAACGAGGACAAGCGCCGCCATAGTCGCGACGACGCAGGTGAAGACGGCAGGCAACCTCGATCCCCCCATGAGTAGCTGTCACGAACCGTTGCCGGGCCCCGTCGAAGCGACCATCCCCAAGAGAGGGGTCCACCCCGTCCCTTAGTACGGACCGGTGGAAGAAGCCCTGCCGGGCGGGCTACGGAAGAAACCACGTTCGTATGCTTCGCAAATCACTCAAACCGAGTTACACTCGCTCGGTGAGCCGGGGTCTGTTTTTTTCGAGGGTTCGTTAGGTTGACCCTCGTTCTCGTTATCTGAGCGGCGCGGGCGACATGCGCTACCGCCTCGCCATCGCCGTTGCCACGGTCGGCGCCCTTGTCGTCGTCTCCGGCGCGTCGGCGGACTTGATCAACGGGTACACCGCCACAGGCGCGCCCGCCCACATCAAGCCGCTGACCACGGCGCAGTACACGGTCGTGCTGACGAACACGTCTCCCGACAAAACGGCGGACCACGCCGCAATCGGGATTCCGGCGGGCTTCACGGTCGCCCCGGATGGTGTGGAGGCGACGGCGACCTGCGGTTCTTCGACGTGGGACGTCGAACAGCCGGTGCCGAGCGCTGACGGCAAGATCACGGTCAGGCGGCAGAACGGCAGTGAGAACAACCTCTGTCCCGGTGGCACGCTCACCATCGTCTTCTCTGCGACGTCTCCCGCCGATGAAGGAAGCTACGTCTGGGCGACGGAGCTGGTCAGAGGCGCGGACACCTTCGTCCTCAACGGGAATCAGCCTTCGGTTCAGGTCGACGGCACGGCGCCCCTCGTGGCGATCTCGTCACATCCGGACAACCCGACGAACGCGACCACGGCGACCTTTGAGTTCTCTGCGAACGAGCCGGCAGCCTTCATGTGCAAGCTCGACGACG
>DASZCE010000034.1:0-19057 GCA_035943455.1 Gaiellaceae bacterium
ATCTAGCTCTCATCTCGCGGCGCACAATGGGATCGTGCGCGTGCTGATCGTCGAGGACGACCCGAAGATGGCGGGCCTGCTTCGGCGCGGCCTGGTCGAGGAGGGCCATGCCGCCGACGTCGCGATCAAGGGCGAGGACGCGCTGTGGATGGCGGGCTCCACGGAGTTCGACGCGATCGTGCTCGACGTGATGCTGCCGGGCATGGACGGCTTCGCCGTCTGCCGGCACCTTCGCGGCGACGGCGTCTGGTCGCCGGTGCTGATGCTCACCGCCCGGGACGCAGTCGAGGATCGCGTGGCCGGGCTTGACGCCGGCGCAGACGACTACCTGCCGAAGCCGTTCTCGTTCTCCGAGCTCCTCGCCCGGCTGCGGGCGCTTACGCGGCGAGGGGCGACCGAGCGGCCGACGGTCCTCGAGGTCGGCGACCTGCGACTCGATCCCGCGGCGCGGCGGGTCTGGCGTGGAGACGTCCAGATCGACCTGTCCGCGAAGGAGTTCGCGCTGCTCGAGGCGTTCGTCCGCCGTCCCGACCAGGTGCTCTCGCGCGATCGGCTGCTCGCACACGCCTGGGACTTCGCCTACGAGGCCCGGTCGAACGTCGTCGACGTCTACGTCCGCTACCTGCGCGAGAAGATCGACCGGCCGTTCGGCCGCTCCACGCTCGAGACGGTCCGCGGCATGGGCTACCGGCTACGGACCGAATGAACCGGCTCCCGATTCGACTTCGGCTCAGCCTTGCCTTCGCGCCCGCGATGGCCGTCGTGCTCGCCGCCGTCGGAGCCGTCGTTTACCTCCAGCTGCGCGCGTCGCTGGACGGGCAGATCAGAGCAAGCCTGCACGCGCAGGCCGCGACGGCCCGCGCTGGCACGCTGGTTCAGAAAGAGGAGACCGTCGCGCAGGTACTCGGCCGGGACGGACGGGTGATTCAAGGCTTCCGGCCTGCGCTGGTATCACCGGCCACGCGTCAACACTTCACCGAGCGGGACATCCGAGGCCTGGAGGACGGCCCCTACAGGCTTCTGGTCGTCCCCGCGGAACGCGGCCGAACGGTGGTCGTCGGCGCGGCGCTCGAGGACCGCAACGATGCCCTCGCGGGCCTCCTGGAAGGACTGCTGATCGGCGGACCGATTGCGCTCCTTCTCTCCACCCTGCTCGGTTACCTCCTCGCCGGTGCCTTGCTGCGGCCGGTCGAGCGAATGCGGCGGCGGGCGGCGGAGATCTCCACCGATACGGCGGGGCGACGACTGCCGCTCCCGAGCGCCCGCGACGAGATTTTCCGGCTCGGGGAGACGCTCAACGAGATGCTCGGGCGGCTCGAAGCCGGACTTGCCCGGGAGCGCCGGTTCGTGGCCGACGCCAGCCATGAGCTCCGTACGCCGCTCGCGCTTCTCCGTACGGAGCTCGAGCTCGCGCAGCGGCACCGCCGCTCCCCGCAGGAGCTGCGAGCGGCGCTCGACTCCGCCGGCGAGGAGGTCGACCGGCTCGGCCGCCTCGCGGAAGACCTGCTCGTGCTTGCCCGAGCGGACGAAGGCCGCCTTCCGCTTCGCCGGGAGGAGATCCAGGTCCGCGATCTACTCGAGACCGTCGCCGGCCGGTTCGGGCACGGTATCGAGCTCGATGTTCGCGACGGCGAGTCGGTCTACGGCGATCGGCTGCGGCTCGAGCAGGCGCTCGGCAACTTGGTCGACAACGCCCTGCGCCACGGCGCCGGCACCGTGCGGCTGGAAGCCGAGCGACGGAACGGCATGTTGTTCCTGCGGGTCAGCGACGAGGGGCCCGGCTTCGCGCCCGAGCTGCTGCCGACGGCGTTCGAACGGTTCACCCGCGGCGACGAGGCCCGTGAGCGCGGTGGAACCGGTCTTGGGCTCGCGATCGTCGACGCCGTCGCGCGCGCCCACGGCGGCCGCGCCCGTGCCGAGGGGTCGACGGTGACGATCGAGCTACCTGGCGAGTGAGGCCCTCGTCCCGATCGCGATCAGAGGCGTCGCGCCCGGGCGCAGCCAGCGAAGGACAGCCGTCAGCCGCTCCGCCGGCAGGCTGACACAGCCGTTCGTCGAGCTGCCCGTCTGCACGTGGAGGAAGATTCCGGAACCCCGCCCCGGGACGATCGGGCGCATGTTGTACTCGATCACCGCGAAGTGGCGGTAGGCCCGCTTCTCCTGCCACAACCCGGGGGTTGTCGTCCGGAACGGGGGGCGCGTCCCGCAGCGGACGTGCTGGAAGGTGTTGTAGGTCGGCGAGGTCGGATCCTCGTCCCACCAGTCGCCGCAGCGGAGGCGGCGGTAGCGGTAGCGGACGCCCGGGTCGGGCGCATTCCCGTACATCACCGGCCCGAGGGTGAACACTCCGGCCGGCGTTGTGCCGTCGCCTTCTCGCCGCCGCCCGGCGAGCCCGTTCCGCCCCACTCGTGCCGTCCACGGGCCGGCGACGAGCGTCCAGCATCCGTTCTTTCGCGCCCAGAGGCGGAGCGACGCCGACGTCGTCTGGAAGCGCGAAGCCTCGACTGTGATCAGCTGTCCGGCGGAGCGCGCCGCCGCGATCCGTTCGGCAACGTTGGCACGGCAGGTCGCCGAGACGCCGGCCGTCGACGGCCCGCCGACGAGGAACGCACCGACAGCGAACGGGAGGACGAGAGCGGTCCGCATCCCGCCGGATGCTAGAGCGAACGCTCGCCCGTGCGGGAAGCGGAGATCGCGACGAGATTCGGACGGCTGATCTCGCTGGACGCGATCACGGCCACGCGTGACGAGCGAACTGCGCGAAGCGTCGCGGTGCGCCGCCCGTCGCCGAGCACAGCCCGCTCGCCGAGGATCGCGCCCGAGCCGACTTGGGCGACGACCTCGCGGTCGACCTCGACGTCGAACACCCCGTCGAGGACGATGAAGAGGTCGCGGCCAGGCTTGCCCTGCTCGACGAGCGTCTGCCCGCGGAGAACACGGCGGCGGATGAGCTTCGCGCCCTCGCGAAGGATCGACGTCGCAAGCCGTCGCTCCAGCTCGGACTCCACCGCGGCCGCGAACGCGGGCGTCCGCTCGTCTCCCCACGGCGTCCCGTCCCCGAGCTCGAACTCGACGTCGCCGACGACTTCCAGGAGGCGGCGGTCGGCGCCGTACAGCGAATGGCGCGGGAACGGACTGGTCGCGACCAACCTCGCCTCCGAGCTTCCGTCGGCCCGGAGCAGAAGCTCGAGCGTCGTCCAGGCCGAAACCGCCCCGACGTGGAAGTACGGCCGGCCGACGACCGGTCGTGGCGCCGGCAGGCCGATTCGGCCGCCGACGGTCTGCGTGAACCGGACCCAGCCGTCGCCGACCTCTGGCTCGGGCTGGATGACGGGAAACTCCACCGCGGCAAACGAGATCTGGCGGTCCTCGAGCTCGAGACGGAGGTCGGGAAGCACGCTCCGGCCGGTGCGGCCGCAGTCGACGATCTCGCCGTCGTCGACGTCGATCCACGCCTGGAGCTGGTTGGCCTCGCGGAACGCGTCCCGCAGCCGGAGCTCATCGAGGTCGGGAGCGATTTCCGGCGGCGGGTCGTCGTAGTGCGCGACCGCGAGCTCGAGCGGGACGCTGGGGATGCGGTCGAGCGCCTCGAACGGCAGCCAGGTGATCGCAGTCGCGGACGCGTCGATCCGCATCAGGCCGCCGCCCCCAGCGTCTCTCGGGCGCGGGCCTCCGCGACGAGCGCCTCGAGCGCGTCCTCGAGTCGTGAACGCACGGCTTCGTCGGTGAGGCGGCCGTCCTCGAACCGGGTGTGCGCGTGGGCAACGGGCACCTCGAGGTCGAGCACGCGCGCGCCCAGCGCCGCCAGAACCTTGCGCAGCTCGGCCTGCGCCCAGACAGCCCCGAACGCGCCGGTACTCGCGCCGACGACGGCGACGGGCTTGTTGCGAAGCACGTTCGTCGCAATCGGTCGCGAGACCCAGTCGATGGCGTTTTTCAACTGCCCAGGGATCGAGGCGTTGTACTCCGGCGTGGCGAAGAGGACCGCGTCGGCGCCCGCGATCTCCGCCGTCAGTCGTTCGACCGCGGCAGGCCGCGGCTCGACGTCGTCTCCTTCGTCATAGGGCGGTACCGCCTTCAGCCCGTCGAACAGCTCGAGCTCGACCTCTGGGCCGGCCGCCTCAGCCGCAGCGCGCAGGAGGCTCGTGTTGTGCGAGCCGCTGCGGAGGCTGCCGGAGATGCCCAGGATCTTCGTCATCCGGCGTTAGCTCGCCGCCCTGACGAACTGCAGCTCGGCGAGGATCTTGACGTCGTTCGCGAGCGCGGGCTCGCCGCTCGGGAGTGGCGTGTTCCAGTTGACGCCGAAGTCGGTGCGGTCGACGCCGGCCGTCAGGTTCAGACCGATCCGGTCGTTTCCGAAGGGGTCCGCGATCGGAGCGGTCACGGTGCCTGTGACTAGCACCGGCTTCGTCACGCCCCTGATCGTGATCTCACCGTCGACCGAGACCTCGCCGTCGCCGTCGAGCCTGATGTCGCGCGCGGCGAACCGGAGCTCGGGGTGGCGCTCGGCGTCGAAGAAGTCGGGCGACTGTAGGTGCGCCGAGAGGTTCTCGTCCTTGACGTCGACGCTTGCGACCGCCGCCGTTCCCTCGAGCGACGCAGCGTCATCGCGAACCTCGAGCACGGCCGAGACGTCGTGGAACTCGCCCCTGAAGGTGCCTGCGAGGTAGGCGACCTCGAAGTCGACGCGCGAGTGGGTAGCGTCGAGCTGCCACGTACCGACCGGCGCAATCGTCAGCGTTTCGGTGGGGGTCATGTTCCTGTCCTTTCGTTGCGTGGTTTATTATTGAGAGCGCAAGTACTGTACCATGATTCCTTGATGGCGCAAGTTTTGGCCGAACAACGACTCACCGCCCCCGCCGTCCGCGCGTGGACGCGGCTAATGCGTGCCTACGCAGCGACGACGCGGCTCCTGAGCGCGCAACTCCAAGAGGAGCATGGGTTGACGCTCAACGACTACGAGGCGCTGCTCGTCCTCTCGCGTGCGGAGGACGGGCGCATGAAGCGCGTCGACCTCGCGCGCAGCCTGATCCTCACCCCGTCTGGTGTCACGCGGCTCCTGGAGGGGCTCGAGGACGCCGGTCTCGTGGAGCGGGCGGCCTGCGCAACCGATCGCCGGGTGACGTATGCGCAGCTCACCGGCCCCGGTCGCGAGAAGCTCCGGGACGCGTCCTCCGGCCATATCGCGTCGATCCACTCGCTCCTCGAGGAGCATCTCGAGGACGACGAGATCGACACCGTCGCCACGATCCTCGGCAAGCTTCCGGGCGTCGCCGACGGCGACGACTCGTGCGAGCCGAGCTGAAGGACGTCGTTCCGTCGACCGCGTCCGTCGTCGACGGGGAGATCACCGTGGGCGGCGTCCGCGCCTCAGCGCTCGCCGAGGAGTTCGGCACGCCGCTCGTCGTCTACTGCCGCCAGACCCTGCTCGACCAAGCCCGCGCGTACCGGGCGGCCGCGCCGGATGCCCGTGTGCTCTACAGCGTGAAGGCCTTCCAGAATCTCGCACTCCTCCGTCTGTTCGCCGGCGAAGGCCTCGGCGCCGATGTCTCCACGCTCGGCGAGCTCTCCTTCGCGCTGCGGGCAGGCGTGCCGGCCGGCCGGATCGTCGTTCACGGCAACAACAAGAGCGACGAGGAGCTCCGCGCCGCCGCGGATGCGCGTGCGTGGTTGATCGTCGTCGACGCGCTCGACGAGATCGCGCGGGCGGCGGAGGCGGGCGTCCGGCGCGCGCTCATCCGCGCGACCCCCGGAATCGACGCCGAGACACACGAGGCGATCAAGACCGCACACCATGGCTCGAAGTTCGGGTTGCCGCCCGAGCAGACGCTCGAAGCGATCGAGCGGGGGCAGAACGCAGGGCTCGAGGTTTTGGGGCTGCATGTCCATATCGGTTCGCAGCTGCTCGAGCTGGGCGCGGCCAGGATGACGGTCGACTGGCTCGCCGGCTTCGCCGCGGAGTGTCGCGCGCGCCTCGGCTGGACGCCGGAGATCGTCGATGTCGGCGGTGGCCTCGGAATCCAGTACGTCCCGGGCGAGCCTGCCCCGACGGTAGAGCAGTTCCTCGAGACGCTCCAGAGCCGTCTCGAGCAGGCGTGGGAGCTCCACGACCTTCCTCTCCCCCAAATCATCCTCGAGCCGGGCCGTTCACTCGTCGGGCGTGCGGGACTGACCCTCTATCGCATCGGGACCGTCAAGCAGGCGAGCGAGACGACGACATACGTTGCGATCGACGGCGGGATGTCGGACAACCCGAGGCCGCAGCTCTACGGCGCCCGCTACTCGGCCCTCATTGCGAACCGCGCCGACGAGCCGGCCGCCGCAGCCTTCACGGTCTGCGGGAAGCACTGCGAGTCGGGCGATGTCCTCATCGACCGCGTCGAGCTGGCCCAGCCCAGGCGCGGCGACCTGCTTGCGGTGCCGGCGACTGGCGCCTATACGCTCGGGATGGGGTCGAACTACAACAGCGTCTCGCGCCCGGCGGCCGTCCTGGTGGCGGATGGCGAGGCGCGGCTAATCCGCCGGCGGGAGACGATCGACGACGTGCTCGCCTTCGAGGTCTAGCCCGCAAAGCAGGTCCTCGAAACTAGCGGTTGTGGTTCACGACCTCGACGTTGTTGCCGTCTGGGTCGAGCACGTAGGCGCCGTAGTAGCCCTCGTGGTAGATCGGCCGCTCGCGCGGCGGACCGTTGTCGCGGTAGCCGGCGTCGATCGCAGCGCGGTGGAAGGCGTCGACGGTCTCGTTGTCGGTGGCCGGAAAGGCCATGTGGAGGTGCTCGGTCGGCGTCCCCGCCACAACTGAGAACGAACCGCTCGATCCTGCGAACTGCGCGCGGTCGGGCGTGTCGCGCCTGAGCCGGAAGCCTGCGTGCGGCGCCACCGCCTCGTAGAACCGCTTCGACGCCGCGACGTCGGCGACACGGATCCAGAGATGGTCGATGCCTCTATCGCGGACCCCGCTGTGGTGAACCGCCTCGACGCTGTTGCCGTCTGGATCGAGCAGGAAGGCGCCGTAGTAGTCCCCGCCGTAGCGGGGGCGCGGGCCCGGCGGGCCGTCGTCGCGGTACCCGGCTTCCGTGCCGACGCGCCAGAACTCGTCGACGCGCTCGCGCGACGGGGCGGCGAACCCCACGTGCAGCCGACGCGTCACCGGGTCCTCGTCGTCCGCCTGCGTCAGCGAGAAGTCGTCCCACTCGGCGAACGTCCCCTCGTCCGACGTCCGCTCGATGCGGAGCGTCGCGAGCACGGTCCCGTAGAACTCCTCGGATGCGCGCCGGTCGGAGACGCGGATGGTCACATGGTCGAACATGTCGGGGAACCTAACGCCCGGCGACGAGATCGTCGTACTCGGGATGCCGCTCGATGTAGGCGCGGGTGAAGGGGCACAACGGGGTTACCGACAGCCCGCGGCGCCGAACGTCGTCCAGCATTCCGGCGACCAACCGGCTGCCCACGCCCTGACCCTCGAACGCGTCTCGGACCTCTGTGTGCAGCACGATGAGACGATCGGGTTGGGGCTCGTAGAAGCTGACGCCGGCCAGCTCGCCGTTCACACGCGCCTCGTAGCGGCTTTCCTCCTTGTTGTCACTGACTTCGACCGTCGGTCTCTCGCTCATGCGCGCAACCCGACCTTGCGATGGGGAGCCCGGGTGAGAAGGAGGCCGTACGCGATTCGCCGGGCCGTGCTCATGCCCCGACCGTACCCACTTGACGCCGGATGGGAGAAGTGAGAGAGTCGCTTCGTCAAGTCCTGTGGGCCTTCGGGTTCGCAGGACTTGGCGTTTTTTGCGCTACCTCGACGTGTCGAAGGCGTCCATCGGCCCCCACGGCCCCATGTGCGGAGTAATCGGCTCGAGTTCGTCGAGCACCGCGGTCCCGAACATGCGGTCGACGAGGCTGCGCCGCTTCGGGCTGACGATCATGGTCAGCGCCGAAAGGGCGCCGGCGGCGGCGAGGACATAGGAGATGTCGAGGATGAGTTCCGATGTGCGGTCCAGCTGTTCGCCCCGGTCGAAGCTCGTCCAGACAAGGAAGACGATGTAGATCGCTGCGGCCAGTGCCGTCGTGACCACCGCCCGAACCGAGGCACGGGCGTACGAAATCCCTCTTCCTGTTTCTGTGGAGACGATGCGCAGGCCGGTGAGACGCATGCCGAGCGTCTGACTCGTCGGCCACAGATACGCGAAATAGGCGAGCGCCGGAACGACTGTCAACGCCTGCGCCGCGACGAAGAGGACATGGCCCGGCCCTCCGCCGAGATCTCGCTCCTCCCACGAGATCCGGCCGAGCGCCTGGACGACGCCGAGCGGGATCGACACGAGAACGAAGGCGACGTAGCAGATCGCCCAGTCGACCGTCGCGGCCGCCGCACGCCGCAACGGCGACCCGAAGCGGGCGAAGTAGCGGTTCGCGGGATCCATGAATCGCGAAGCGCGGTCGATCGACGAGACGTCGTTTTCCAGTGTCATCGGTCTCGAATGATCCTCTGCCGAGAAGGGTATGCACAAGGGGAGCCGAGAACCGAAGAGGAGGAGCAATGGCCACGCGCAAGCAGGTCGAAGCAGCAAAGCGGAATGTCAAGAAGGCGCAGGCTGCTGCCAAGCGGAAGCGTACGATCGCGCACCTCCCCAAGAGCACGCGCCGCGGGTTGCAACAGCAGGCGCAGCGCGGCCGGCGGCGCGGCGGGAGGCCAGGTCACGCCCTCGAGGACCGCAACCGCCAGCAGCTCTACGAGCTCGCGAAGAAGCACGACATCCCCGGGCGCTCGAAGATGGGCAAGTGGGAGCTGATCGAGGCGATTCGCAAGAAGCGCTGAGAACCGCCGGCGTGTTCCGTTGGGTCGAGCACACGGCGGAGCTCGAGCTCGAGATCGAAGCACCGTCGAAAGAGGGCGTCTTCGGCGAGGCGCTCGCCGCCTTCGCCGAGCTCGCCGGCGACCGCGATGGAGGCTCCACGGTGCGCGAGCTCACGCTCGAGGCTGATGATCCTCCGATGCTCCTCGTTGCCTGGCTCGACGAGCTCGTCTACCTCGGCGAGACCGAGGGCTTCGTGCCAGAGCGGGTCACGGCGCTGGAGCTCGACGACGGCAGTCTCAGGGCGACCGTGGAGGGACACGCCGGAGAGCCGAGGCACTTGGTCAAGGCCGTCACCCTCCATCGGCTCGAGCTGCGACCGGACGACGGGGGCGGCTGGCGCGCGCGGGTGGTGCTCGATGTCTGACCTCCGCCGGCTCAGCGACGTGCTCTGGGAGATCCCCGCCGAGGCGCGGCCGGACATGCGCGTTCCGGCGCGAGTGTTCGCCGACGACGAACTGCTCGGTGCGATCGAGCGTGACCGCTCCCTCGAGCAGATCCAGAACGTCGCGACGCTCCCCGGTGTCGTGGAGGCGGCGCTCGCCATGCCCGACGTCCACCAGGGCTACGGCTTCCCGGTCGGCGGGGTGGCGGCGACAGAGCTTCCGGACGGAGTCGTCTCGCCCGGCGGCGTCGGCTACGACATCAACTGCGGCGTCCGGCTGCTCGCCCTGCCGCTGACCGCGTCGGAGCTCGGCGGCAAGCGGGAGGCGCTCGTGCACGAGCTCTCGCGGGCGGTGCCCGCAGGCGCAGGCAAGACGAAGGGGCGCGCGCGCGGTGGCGCGGAGCTCGACGCGATCCTCGAGCACGGCCCGCGAGACCTCGCTGGTGAGGACGATCTCGAGCGGACGGAGTCGCGGGGCTGCCTACCGGGAGCCGACCCCGCGGCGGTCTCCGAGCGGGCACGCGAGCGCGGCGCGGGCCAGCTCGGAACGATGGGCTCAGGGAACCACTTCGTCGAGGTTCAGCGTGTCGCCCGCGTCTTCGACCAGCACGCCGCGGAGGCGTACGGCGTCCGCGAGGACCAGGTCACCGTGCTCATCCACTCGGGCTCCCGCGGACTCGGGCACCAAGTCTGCAGCGACTACGTCAAGCGGATGGACGGGGCGATGCGCCGCTACGGCATCGAGCTCCCCGATCGCCAGCTCGCCAGCGCGCCTGCGTCCTCACCCGAGGGCCGGGCATACCTCGGCGCCATGGCGGCGGCCGCCAACTTCGCCTGGACGAACCGCCAGGCGATCGCGGACGACGTGCGCGGCGCCGTCGGCCGTGTCCTCGGTCGGCGCTACGCCGAGGACATGCGACAGGTGTACGACGTCGCGCACAACGTCGCGAAGGTCGAGCGCTACGACGGACGCGAGCTCCTCGTCCACCGCAAGGGCGCAACGCGCGCCTTCCCGGCGGGGTCGTCCGAGATCCCGGAGGCGTACCGAGACGTCGGCCAGCCCGTCTTCATCCCCGGGAGCATGGGCACCTCCAGCTTCGTGCTCGCCGGAGAGCAGGGTTCGATCGAGCTCGCATTCGGCAGTACCTGCCACGGCGCAGGCCGGCGGCTCTCTCGGACGGGCGCACGAAAGCAGGTCTCGGGGCCGGAGCTGCGCCACCAGCTCGAGGCCGAGGGCATCGTCGTGCGATCGCCGTCGAACAAGGGCCTCGCCGAGGAGGCGCCGCTCGCCTACAAGGACGTCGATCGCGTCGTCCGCATCGTCGAGCGGGCGGGCCTGTCGAGACGGGTGGCGCAGCTCGTTCCGATCGGCGTCATCAAGGGGTAAAAGGCGCCGACTCGGCGGCGCCGACCATCAGGGCGTCGGGCCTCGCCCGTCGCCCGTCTGCAATGACCGGTCGAAACGATCGAACTTCGATCCGAAAGGCGTAGCGGAAGAGGGCGAGAGGAAGGGGCTCGGCCGAGGCCGAGCCCCTTGTGCGAGCCGGTCAGAGTCCGAGCGGATTTGCGCAGCTCGCCGCGCGCCGGTCGAGCGTCACGAGCTTGTACGTCGATCCGATCAGATTGAAGATGCCCTGCATGTCGGTCCCGAAGTTGAGGCCGGGAACCGGAACGCCTGCAACGCCGATGCCGTGGGTGAGATCACCGACGGCGAGGCCGGCGTCGTTCATGACGCCGCTTCCGGAGTCGCCCGGCAGGCCGTAGCCGACCCAGTTGAAGCCGTTCGGGGTCGTGAACTTGAAGACCGCCGTGAGATCCGGGACGACCTCGCCGAACTTCGCATACCCCTGCTCGACGAAGAAGATGTAGCCGTGCCCGTAGTGCATGACCGGCTGCCCGACGGGATCGCCGCAGAAGACACCGGTCGGGCCGAGGCCGCCCGCGACGCCGGGAACGACTTTGAACCCGGGATCGATCTTCACGAGCGCGAAGTCCTTTCCGATGCCGCTGTTGAAGCTCTTGACGACCGATCCGATCGCCGCGAGCGTGACGATCAACGTGTCGGTCGGATCGACCCGCGTCGCGATCTGGGCGATCACGCGCTTGCCGTTGCCGGCACAATGCCCGGCGGTCCCGATATAGGACGAGCTACCGTCCGTGAAGACGAAGTTCATCGTGCAACCGCTCGGCGACACCATGCAGGTGCCGGCGCTGACCGCCGTCAGCGAGACGCCGTCCGCACCCGCGTAGGGCGGCGCGGTGCCGAGACAGTTGACCTCGAGCCGTTGGTTCGGCTGCAGCCGGACCTCGACGCCGTCAACCCCCGAGGCCTCGATCCGCGCCTCGAGGTCGCCGGTGAGCCATGAAGGGCGCGGCTGGTCGAGGGTGCGGAGGTCGCCCTCCGAGCCCGTCGCCGTCGTCTCTGCGGCGGCGATGCTCGTGCCGGTGATGAATAGAACCGCGACCGCAAGCCCCGCCGCAATGAGCAGCTTTCGCATCGATCCTCCCTTGTTGGACCGTTCTGGCGGAGAAGTGCCCGTTCGTCGCGAAATCTGAACCAAAGCGCTCCGGAGGGCCGGCATCGGCGCGCTCCGGCGTTTGTGTGAAGTTCTTCACAGAAGCGCTTCCGACGTTTCACGAGAGCCACTACGGGAAGCGCTCCCCTACCCATGCGGGTTTTGGGTGTAAACGCCGTCTTCCACGACCCCGCCGCCGCACTCGTGATCGACGGCGTGACCGTGGCTGCCTCCGAAGAGGAGCGATTCAACCGGCGCAAGCATGGCAAGGATCCCGTCGCCTTCTCGACGTGGGAGCTTCCGGAGCTCGCGGCGCGGTGGTGCCTCGAGCACGCCGGGCTCGACGCGTCCGAGCTGGACGCCGTCGCCTACTCGTACGACCCGAAGCTCGCCCCTGCCGACGGAGCCGCGACCGGGGACGAGTGGGAGCACCTGCGGACGCTCTACACGGGGCGCGCACCCAACTTCCTGAAGACCGCGCTTCCGGGCCTCGACCCGGCGAAGGTGCGGTTCGTTCCTCATCACGTTGCGCACGCTGCCTCGGCACACCTCGCTTCGCCGCACGACTCGTCGGCCGTGATGGTGCTCGACGGACGCGGCGAGCGCGCGTCCTACCTCGCCGGCCGCTACGACGGCCAGCAGCTCGAGATCCTCGAGACGCAGGCGCTTCCACACTCGCTCGGCCTGGTCTACGAGGAGGCGACCGCCCACCTCGGCTTCCGGCGCTCATCCGACGAGTACAAGGTGATGGCGCTCGCCGCCTACGGCGAGCCCGTCTTCCTCGACGAGCTGCGCCGCCGCATCCGGGTGACGGCCGACGGCTTCGAGACCGACCCGCTCGAGTGGCAGGCGCTTGCCCCCCTTCGGCGCAAGGGCGAGGACTGGACGGCTGAGCACGCGAACCTGGCGGCGAGCGTCCAGCACCGGCTGGAGGAGGTGCTCTCGAGCTCGCCGGCCGCCTGCACGCGCGGACCGGCGACCAGGTCCTGACCATGGCCGGAGGCGTCGCGTTGAACTGCGTCGCGAACTCGGTGCTGTGGCGAGAGACCCCGTTCGACGAGGTCTGGGTGCAACCGGCCGCAGGCGACAGCGGCACGGCGCTGGGGGCCGCGATGCACGTCGCCGCCGAGCTCGGCGACGAGGTGCAGCCGATGGGAACGGCGGCGCTCGGCAGGGGCTGGCTGGATGACGAGCTCGGTGGGTGGCTCCGCCGCGCCGGGCTTGCCGGCGAACGCCGGAAGGACATCGCCGAGACCGTCGGCCGGATCATCGCCGACAACGGCGTCGTCGCGTGGTTCGAAGGCCGCAGCGAATACGGGCCGCGAGCGCTCGGACACCGGAGCCTCCTCGCGAACGCCGGAAGGCCGGAGAACCTCGAGCGCCTGAACGACATCAAGGGCCGCGAGCAGTTCCGTCCCGTGGCGCCGATGGTCCTGCTCGAGCGGGCGCACGAGATCTTCGAGGGCGGCCCCGTCCCAAGCCCCTACATGCTGTTCACGCATCGCGTCCGCCCCGAGTGGCGGGACCGCATCCCCGCCGTCGTGCACGTCGACGGCTCGGCGCGGATCCAGACCGTCGACCGGAACGAGGAGCCGCTCGTCGCGCGCATCCTGGACGAGGTCGAGCGCCGGACCGGGGTGCCGGTGATCGTGAACACCAGCCTGAACACCGCCGGACGCCCGATGGTCGACGATCCGCGCGATGCGCTCGAGTGCTTCGGGTCGGCGCCGGTAGAGGTACTCGCGCTCGGTCAGTACCTCGTCCGCCGGCCCGCCCTCACCGAGCAGGTCGCGGCATGACGCCGCTCTTCGACATCGTCATCCCCAGCACCGGCCGCCCGACGCTTCGCCGCCTGCTCGACCGGCTCGGGGACGCGGCCGGGCCGCAACCCGGCCAGATCGTGGTCGTCCTCGACGGCGGGCGACCGGCGGGGCCGGCGGCGGCGCGAAACGTCGGCTGGCGCAGGGCTCGAGCGCCGTGGGTCGTCTTCCTCGACGACGACGTCGTGCCCGACCCGGATTGGCTGACGCTCCTGGCGGCCGACCTCGATGACCTGCGGCCCGAGGTCGCCGGCTCCCAAGGGCGCGTCCGCGTTCCGCTTCCGGCCGACCGGCGTCCGACGGACTGGGAGCGGAACGTGAGTGGGCTCGAGCGCGCGCACTACGCCACTGCCGATATGGCGTATCGGCGCTCGGTCCTCGAGGAGCTCGGCGGCTTCGACGAACGCTTCCGGCGGGCCTTTCGCGAGGACGCCGACCTCGCGCTGCGGGCGCTCGACGCCGGGTACACGCTGGTTCAGGGCCGGCGCCGGGCTGATCATCCCGTCGGTCCGTCCTCGTTCTGGACGAGCATCTCGCTTCAGGCCGGAAACCGCGACGACGTGCTCATGCGCCTGCTCCACGGACGGAAATGGCGGGAGCGCGCCGGAGCTCCGCCAGGCCGCCGGCCGGCGCACCTCGCGGTCACCGCGGCCGGGGCGGCCGCCGCTGTCTGCGCGCTCGTCGGGAAGCGTACGGCGGCGGCAGCCGCGAGCCTTGCCTGGCTCACCGGAACGGCTGAGCTCGCGTGGCGTCGGATCGCACCCGGGCCCCGCACCACCGGCGAGATCGCCCGGATGGTCGTGACCAGCGTCGTCCTCCCGGCCGCGGCGACGTACCACTGGCTCGCGGCGTGGGCACAGCTCCCCCGCCTGCTCGAGTCGCGGGCCGACACCGCTCCCGACGCCGTCCTGCTCGACCGCGACGGGACGCTCGTCGAGGACATCCCGTACAACAGCGACCCCGACCTGGTCGTCCCGATGCCGGGCGCCCGTGCCGCCCTCGACCGTCTGCGCAAGCGCGGCGTCAGGCTCGCCGTGATCTCCAACCAGAGCGGCGTCGGCCGCGGCCTAGTCACACACGATCAGGTCGAGGCGGTGAATCTGCGGATCGAGGAGCTCCTCGGCCCCGTCGACGCCTGGCTCTACTGTCCGCATGCACCGGAGGACGGCTGCGACTGCCGGAAGCCGTCGCCGGGGCTCGTCACGCGAGCAGCCGCGCAGCTCGGCGTCAGCACGTTCCGCTGTGCCGTCGTCGGCGACATCGGCTCCGACGTCGAGGCGGCGCTCGCGGTCGGAGCGCGAGCCGTGCTCGTCCCGACCGCGAAGACGCGGCGCGACGAGATCGCGACGGCGCCCGAGGTCGCCGCCGACCTGCCCCACGCAGTCGAGCTGCTGCTCGGAGAAGGTCGATGAAGCCGCACGTGCTCGTCGTCCGGCTCGACAGCGAGGGCGACGTCCTCGTCACGGGACCGGCCATCCGCGCTGTCGCGGCGGGCGCCGCGCGGGTCACGCTGCTCTGCGGGCCCCGCGGCCGCCAGGCCGCCGAGCTGCTGCCCGGCGTAGACGAGGTCTTCGTGCACCGGGCCCCGTGGATCGATCCGGAACCCGATCCGGTCGACCCCGTCGCGACGCTCGCACTCGTCGACGACCTGAAGCGGCGAACGGTCGACGAGGCGATCGTGTTCACCTCGTTCCACCAGAGCGCCCTACCGACGGCGCTCCTCCTCCGGCTCGCCGGGATTCCGACGGTTGCTGCGATCAGCGACGACTACCCCGGCTCGCTCCTCGACGTCCGCCACCGCGTTCCCGATGGCATCCACGAGGTCGAGCGCGCATTGTCGCTGGCGGCGGCGCTCGGGTACGAGCTTCCCGCCGACGACGATGGCGGGCTCCAGATCCGGCGCGAGGGCGCCTTCGACCTGCCGCCGCGCCCGTATGTGGTCGTCCATCCGGGGGCGTCGGTGCCCGCTCGCGCCTGGCTGCCGGAGCGGCACGCGGAGCTCGTGCGGCGCCTGGCCGCGGCCGACGTCGGCGTCGTCATCACCGGCGCGCCCTCGGAGCGCGCGTTGACCGCGTTCGTCGCGGGTCTCCGTGACGGCGTCGCCGATCTCGGCGGCGAGACGAGCTTCGCCGAGCTGGCGGAGCTCATCGCCGGCGCCGAGGCGATCGTGGTCGGGAATACGGGGCCGGCGCACCTCGCGGCCGCCGTCGGCACACCGGTCGTCTCGCTGTACGCGCCGACTGTTCCGGCTGTCAGGTGGCGTCCCTGGCGCGTCGAACACGTCCTCCTCGGCGACCAGGACGCCCCGTGCGCCGGTTCCCGCGCGCGCATCTGTCCCGTGCAAGGACACCCGTGCCTCGCGTCCGTCACCGTCGATGACGTCTGTGCGGCGCTCGGCGAGCTGGCCGCGATCGAAACCCGCGAGGCGGTGACCGCGTGAGGGTCTTTCTGTGGCACGTCCACGGCGCGTATACGAACTCACTCGTGCAGGGCGCGCACGAGTACCTGCTTCCGGTCGTGCCCGAGCGGAGCCAGGACGGGCTCGGACGCTCGCAGACCTTCGAGTGGCCGGCCAACGTCCTCGAGCTGAGCGAGGAAGAGGCGGCCGACGCCGAGGTCGACGTCGTCATCCTCCAGCGGCCGGAGGAGCTCGGCGGTCTCGCCGAGCGCTGGCTCGGGGGAAGGCGACCCGGTCGCGACGTGCCGGTCCTCTACCTCGAGCATTCGCTGCCCCAAGGCCGCATCGCCGACATGCGCCACGCTGCCGCCGATCGCGACGACCTCCTTCTCGTCCACGTCACCCACTTCAACGCGCTCTTCTGGGACTCGGGCTCGACGAGGACGCGCGTGATCGAGCACGGCATCGTCGATCCCGGCTACCGCTACACGGGCGAGCTCGCGAGTGCGGCGGTGGTCATCAACGAGCCGGGACGGCGTGGTCGAGTCACCGGCACCGACCTCCTTCCGTCGCTGAACGGGCGCGTCCCCCTCGACGTGTTCGGGCTGGGGACGGAGGCGCTCGGCGGCTACGGAGACGTCGCGCCGCCGCGGCTGTGGGACGAGATGGCGCGACGCCGCGTCTACCTCCACCCCATCCGCTGGACGTCGCTCGGCTTCTCGCTGCTCGAGGCGATGCACCTCGGGATGCCGGTCGTCGCGCTGGCGACGACCGAAGTGGTCGAGGCGGTTCCGACCGAGGCCGGCGTCGTCTCGACGAACATCGACCTGCTCGCGCGCGGTCTGCAACGGCTCGTCTCGCACGGCGAGGAACCGCGCGAGCGCGGCATCGCGGGGCGCAGAGCGGCGCTGGAGCGGTACGGGCTCGAGCGCTTCCTCGCGGACTGGGATGCGGTGCTCGACGAGGTGACGGCATGAGGGTCGCGATGGTCTCCGAGCATGCGAGCCCGCTCGCCGTCCTCGGCGGCGTCGACGCCGGTGGCCAGAACGTCTACGTCGCCGCGCTGTCGCAGGAGCTTGGCCGGCGCGGCGTCGAGGTCGTCGTCCATACGCGGCGGGACGACCCGGATATTCCGCGGCGGTTCGAGCTCGCGCCGCGCGTGACCGTGGACCACGTCGACGCCGGGCCGCCGGAACGCATTCCGAACCCGATCGACACGCTGCTCCCGTTCATGGACGAGTTCGCGCGCGACCTCCGATCGCAGTGGGAGCGCGATCGTCCCGACGTCGTCCACTCGCACTTCTGGATGTCCGGCCGCGCCGCGCTCGCGGCGGCCGGCCCGCTGGGCGTGCCCGTCGTCCATACCTTCCACGCGCTCGGTGTCGTCAAGCGCCGGCACCAGGGTGTGAAGGACACGAGTCCCCCGGAGCGGATCCCCGAAGAACGCGCGATTATCGCGCGCGCCGAGCGGATCCTGGCGACCTGCAGCGACGAGGTGTTCGAGCTCGTGCGGCTCGGCGCGGACCAGCGCCGGATCAGCGTCGTCCCCTGTGGCGTGAACCTCTCGCTGTTTCGGCCGGATGGGCCGGTCGCCCCCAGGACTCACGGTCTCCATCGGATCGTCTGCGTCACGCGGCTCGTGGAACGCAAGGGCGTCGGGAACGTCGTCGCTGCGCTCGCCGAGGTCCCGGAGACGGAGCTCGTGATCGCCGGTGGCCCCGCGCCTGAGGAGCTCGCCACGGATCCCGAGTACCGGCGGTTGATCGAGCTGGCGGGGCAGGTCGGCGTCGCCGACCGCGTGCGCTTCACCGGCCGCCTGGAGCGCGGCGACGTGCCGCCGCTGGTCCGCTCCGCCGACGTCGTGGCCTGCGTCCCGTGGTACGAGCCGTTCGGAATCGTCCCGCTCGAAGCGATGGCGTGTGGCGTCCCGGTGGTCGGCTCGGCCGTCGGCGGGCTGCTCGACACGGTCGTCCACGGCGTCACGGGGCTCCACGTCCCGCCGCGCCGCCCCGACAAGATCGGCGAGGCCGTTCGGGAGCTGCTTGCGGATCCGGCCCGCCGCGCCGCCTACGGACGCGCCGGCACAGAGCGTGCTCGGGCTCGATACGGATGGGAACGCGTGGCCGACTCCGCGCTCGGGATCTACGCCGAGGTCGCCGCGGCCGCACCTGCAGCACGGGAGGCGGCGTGGTGATTGCACCGACCCGCTTCCGGCTCGGTCACGCACACCTCGCCGCCCTCGCCGAGCCGCTCGCTGCGCTCGACGCCGACGTCGACCGGATCGGAGCGTGGGGCCGCCTCCTCGCGCGAGTCCTCGTCAGAGGCGGCCGCCTCCTCGCGGTCGGAAACGGCGGCAGCGCTGCCCAGGCCCAGCACCTGACGAGCGAGCTCGTCGGCCGCTATCAGGAAGACCGCCTACCGCTGAGCGCGATTGCACTCCACGCCGAGACCTCCGCGTTGACCGCGATCGGCAACGACTACGGCGCCGAGGAGGCATTCGCGCGGCAGGTCCGGGCACACGGCCGTCCGGGCGACGTTCTCGTGGCGCTGTCTACGTCCGGCAGCAGCCCCAACGTCCTCGCCGCGGTCCAGGCGGCAGTCGAGGGGGATCTGACGGTGTGGGCGCTGACGGGTGCGGCGCCGAACCCGCTCGCCGAGGCAGCGAACGACGCGATCTGCGTCGACGCGGAGAGCACCGCGACGATCCAGGAGATTCACCAGGTCGTCGTCCACCTCATTTGCGCGGCCGTCGACTCGGAGGTTCACGTCATCGCTCCCACGATCGGGGAGGCCGTGCGGTGACCGCCGTCCGGCTCGCCGTCGTCGGCGACGCCCTCCTCGACCGGGATCTCGACGGGCACGTCGAGCGCCTGTGCCCCGAGGCGCCCGTGCCGGTCGTCGACGAGGTCGCGCAGCGCTCCCGCCCCGGCGGCGCGGCGCTCGCCGCCGCGCTTGCGGCGGCCGACGGGCACCACGTGACGCTCGTCACCGCCCTCTCGGGGGACGAGGCCGGACGCGAGCTGCGGGCCCTGCTCGAGCACGCCGGCGTCGACGTCGTCGACGTGGGTCTGCGCGGACCGCCGCCC